>NZ_JBXXZH010000035.1:0-51355 GCF_059640475.1 Calothrix sp. CBUCES-K 9914 | reverse complement strand
TATAATCTTTGTGTGTTGTGTTAGAAAATACTGGACTACCCCAAAGTTTAGCTTGACGAATAGCATAAGTAGTAGCATCTTCTTCTGAAGAAGGTTCACAGTCATCAGGACTAGGTAAATCAAGAGAAATTAAACATTCATCAGGCTTAACAATTTCTTCTACAGTCAAACGGTCTTCAACAATCACCGCTTCTGTGGGAATATCCTCTTCAAAGATTGTACTGGCAAAACGTGCCAAACGGTCGCCTCCAGTTTCTGTAGCATCCATAGATATAAAACCCGCGCGGTCACTGCGGTCACGTTCATCCATAGTTGCACTCGTTCCCACAACACACAACTTACCCTTTGGAATATCAAGTCTTTCCTTTAATCGTCGAATTAAACAAGCAACATCAGCACCTTGGGCGCCATCATAAGTATGTAACTCATCTAAAATGAGATATTGCAGCGTATCAGAATCATTAAACCGCCAAAGTCGTGCATCTTGCGGTCGTAACAGCAAGAAATCCAACATTTTATAGTTAGTGAGTAAAATATCCGGTGGATTATCTAATTGAACTTCATGATTCGTAATACCGTGGTCTTCCCCCATTTTAACATCACCATTGTTATTAGAAGCGGGGTTTCCAGAGTCATTACGTCCTGTATAAGTACCAACACGAATACCAGCATTTTTTAGTATAGGGTCATTCCAAATAGCCTTAGCAAAACGTCGTTCTTGGTCAGACGCAAGCGCATTCATTGGATACAAAATAACTGCTTTTATACCTTTTTGTCCGCTGGCTTTTGCCCGTAAACAATGGTCAAGCACAGGATATAAAAAACATTCAGTTTTTCCTGAACCAGTGCCAGTTGTAACTAAAGTAGGTTCAGGCTTGTGGTTTTTACTATAAAGACGGCGCCAAGCTCGACTTTGATGAACAAAAGGGTGAAAAGGAACAGTACAATCAAAAGGGGGTTTATAACCATCTGCTGCTGGACGAAAAGGGCGCCGTAACTGTACCCACGCACCTTTAAATATACCGCGCTCAGAGTCTTCGAGAAACTTTTCAAAGGCAACATTTACACCCTTATCTCGAAAATCAAAGGTGGACTGTAAGTAATAAAGTACCTGACGGCGGATATTTTCAGCAAGATGCGCTGGCAGCATTGGGTGTAATTATAGATACTATAGATTTATATAAAAACAGTAAGTTTATCTAAGTATAATCCATTTCTTGTGGAGCAGGCATCCTTGCCTGCCAATCTTATATTTGAGGTGTGTAATGGTGCCTATTGGCAACGGATGATAAACGGATGTAACGGATGGTTTATTTTAAATAACTATATATCGATATGGAGTAAGAATATAAATGGTTAAGAACTGTAGGTCGGGTGGAGGCTTTGCGGAACCCAACAAATATCATCGCATTGAGAGCTAAGAGTAATAAACCCAGGGCGAACGCATCTTAATTTTAAGCTCAATACCCGTGAATGAAATTAATAAACAATAATAATTTTACAAAAATCAATAGCACTGTAATTCAATATTTTCTATTATAAATACTGAAAACATAGAGAATAAATAATTTATTTTGACTGATTTTTATTAGTTAACTATTACGAATACATTAAACCTTTAAGTTAATGTTAACAATATATGATATTTAGAGTTTTTTAATCACGATAACTTTTACAAAGAGTCAGGTTTAGCAAAACCATCTTTAAGATAGGTTTAATAAATAGTCATGAAAAGAAATATTGACAAAAGCTCAATTATATCTGAGTGTAGAAAAAGGTCATCTATGGGCAAAAGAGTGTTTATGGGAATCCAAAAAAAGCATCATCAAAATCTCGCTCAACTTACCCAGGAGTATAATCTTGAGTCATTTGCTTCACATTTATCAAGCGTAATTAAAGAGTCTTTGATAAAAATGGAGCAAAGTAAATATCGTCAAGGAACAGTTTTGGCGCCAACATTTGTAATTTGGTTTGTAATACTCTCAACTATTCGTCGTGATTTAAGCTATCTATCAGTGATGGATTGGATGTTGTCAGGCATTAGGTGGTTGTCATGTTTTCTCCCTAAAAAACTTGTTGCGGAGGGTGCAATAACTCATGCTAGAGTACGTATAGGATTAACAGTTTTTCAAGTGATTTTTAAAACAATTACAGATAGTTTTAAAACGTTAAAGCCAGATTTTAATGAATGGATTACAGTAATATTTGATGGAACTACAGGTACAATGCCTGATACTAAAAGTAACTGTGAACAATTTGGGAAATCAAAATCTGGTCGAGGTGAAAGCGCTTTTCCGAGAGTAAGAATACTAACTTTGCTTGCGGCATCGGCACGTCTAATTCTAGATGTATCATATGGTAGAAGCCAAGGTAAAGGTACTGGGGAAAGAAGTTTAATGCTAAAAATATTAGCAACAATAAATAGAAAAAACCTATTATTTTTACTTGATGCGGGATTGTATTCTTTTTTCACAATTTTGACTATTCAATCAAAAGAATGTGCCTTTTTGATTAAAGTAAGCCAAAATCTTAAACTTTCTGCTATATCTGGCAAACGTTTACCAGACGGAAGCTATTTAGCACAAATTAATGGAAAAATTCTAGATATTCAAAATTCTACATCAAAGCAGAATAAATGGAATCAAGAAAGTATAATTGTAAGAGTAATTGAGTACCAAATTCCTGGGTTTCGACCCTGCCGATTAATTACTAATATCCTTGACCAAAAAATTTCTGCGAAGGAATTAGTTACTCATTATCATAAAAGATGGGATATAGAAATTAGTTTTGATGAAATCAAAACACATCAATGTGCAACACTCAAAGGACAAATGCCAACAATTTTCCGTAGTAAAAAAGCAGAGTTAGTTGAGCAAGAGCTTTATGGAATGTTAATAGCATATAATTTACTTAGAGATTTAATGTATCAAGCTGCTGATAAATTTGATAAAGACCCTTTGCTTTTAAGCTTTCTTGAATCTTTACAGTTGGTTATAGATGCTATACGATTTGTCATCTATGCTTCTGTGAAACTTAGAGAAATCCAAAGCAATTATTTATTGTTATTAATCTCCGAATCTGAAATTGACCGACCCCGAAGAAATCGTGTTAATCCGCGTGTTGTCAAAATCAAGATGTCTAAGTTTAAGCGCAAAAACTCAACCCATAAGTCTGAAACTAGAGACTTGGAGAAAGATTTAGAAATACTCATTCCAGAGGCTGCTTGAGAATTTCATTCACGGGTATTGGATTTAAATGCAAAAAGATTAGGAGAATCTGTCCGCAGCCATTGGGGTATCGAAAATTCTTTACATTGGATACTAGACGTTGCAATGAAAGAAGATGATTGTAAAATTAGAAAGGATAATGCTCCACAAAATTTTGCTATTCTCCGCCAGATCGCAGTTAATTTATTAGCTCAAGATAAGAGTAAAAAGTTAGGAATTAAAAATAAACAATTCTTGGCTGCTATGGATAATAACTATCTTACCCAAATTTTAAGTTTATTGTTTTAGCAATATTCTTGATGATAAATAGTTTAGATTTCTTGATTGTCTTGAAATCGCAGTATTTTATGTCTACTTTCTTGGAAAACAGTATTTATTTATACTTTCTTTGGCATTTTTAATCCATCTTCTATTTATCAACATGGTTTTCATACTTGCGTGTTTTTATAAACTAAATCATAACCTTATAGAATAATATCTAAGTCGTTGAAATACTTGCGTTTTAAGGCGCGGGTGTGGCAAAGCCACACCCAGCTTGAAATTAAGATGCGTTCGCCCTGGTAATAAACCGCAAAGCACGCAAAGAACGCAAAAAAAGAATATTTACCTTTATTTGCACTCTGTAGAATGTGGGTGGCACCTAGGCTGTTGACTTTGTTGAAAATTGGGCAATTTATGGGACTTTTGTTCGCGGTGTTTAATTTCTCGTTAAAACCCTACTAAAAACAAGGTTTCAGCCATCATGACTATCTACGTTTTTTGCATGAACCAAATCCCAAAAAAGGTACAGAGGCAACAGCCTAGTACCGCTCGGCGTAAATGTATAGACCTTTTTCAAGGGTTATAAGCCGCTGCATTTTCGTTGATTACAATAGTATGCTTACTTGCGCCAAGCGGTACTAGGTGGCGCCGTCCTTATGATTAGAGTCACAGATTAAATGGTCAAGAGGATTTTTATTACACTCTAACAGTTGTTTTGCTTGTTTAAAAATGTTTTGCCAACGTGGATTATCTTTACGGGATAACCAAGTTTCCCATTGATTCAAATTAGAACTAATATGCGAACTAACAAAAAAGTCTTGAATAGTTGTATGAGCGAAAGTATAGTCACCCCAAAGCTTTTGTACTAATAAACCATCCTGAATTTCTATAGATTGGATTACTGCTTTACCTTCTTCTAGCAAAGTATCCCAATTAGTTTTTGCACCAGGAAGTTTACTAATAAATTCTGCTGCATGTTCACTTAATTTACCAACAGGTATATAATCTTTACCTGTTTCTAGAGTTTTAATTGCTAAATAAGATATCAAATTCACTTTTTCTAGCGATGAAATATTTCTGTATATCTCATCTTGTGGATCAAAACCACTTTCTTCATCCAAATCATTAACCAAGGCAAACATTGCTTTTTGATAAAGACACATGCGACCTAAATTCTCAATTATTTTATCTTCGTTTAGATAAATTAAGCATAGAAATTGTAAAAGTAATGGACTACTTGCAAAGTCTTTAATTGAGTTATTCTCACTTTTATCAATATCTTTAATTAAATTCTGAAATTCTTGAGACGGAGTTTTGTTCTTTTGACTAAACCAATGTTTAACAAATTTTCCAATGTCACCTTGATTAAATCCTTGTAATTTATAAGTTTTGAAATCACTTAGATGAGATTCTTCTTTGTTACAAGTAATCACAAATGTATTGGAACTATATTTTTCAATAAATTCGCTAACTGCTGTATGAATGCCGGGATTAGAATCTAACCCATCAAGTAAGAGTAATGCTTTCCCTTTCACTAATATCTCTCTTAATTGTTCAAGAGATACATTCTCATTACTAAAAATTCTCGCTAAAAACTCAAATAAATCAGGAAAATCTTTTGATTCACTAAACCGTTTCAGTGAAATAAAAATAGGAACACATGTATGCTCCAATTTATCTTCAGCAAACTTTATAGCGATATGTTTAAGTAAAGTAGTTTTACCAGAACCTTGCTTACCTTGTATAAGTATTTTATGAAAACCTGATGAAACTTCTAGAGTTTCTTTTATTTCATCTTCCAATTTACTAAATTTGATTACATCATCATTATATTTCAGTGATAAGTTTACAAAAAAATCACCAATTTTATGACTTTTCCTTGTATTAATAGATGTACCAAGTATATTTATCCTACTACATCTATTCCTTAATATCGGTAGAAATTTATTACGAATATCTGCAATTAAGTCATAAGCATTTTGTAATTTTTTCCAGTCAATATATTTTTCAATCTCTACTACAAAATTTCCCTTTTCAATTGTTAGCGTTATGCCTGTTGTAGCTTCTAGGCAGTTTTTTACAACATTATATATTTGTGTGCCGACTTGGCGAGCTTTGTCCTCTGGCACACTATATTGTTTGAAATAATCTTTTACTTTCTCATCACTGTAATTAGCACCTGGTATACAAAGAACTTTTTGTAATATGAAAGTTTGTTCAGTATTAAGTGGTTTTATTGTTTTTAATTCATCTTTATTTAACTCTGAGTTTTGAATAGTATCACTAATCAGATCAAATACTGCTTTTGTAATTTTATCTATCGTTTCTGAAGTTTTTGAAGTTTCTGAAGTTTCTGAAGAATGTAGTTGTTGCATAATTAAAATTTCTAGATGTTAAGTATGTTTCTAGCAAAAGTTAGTCATCAGATTACTAATAGTACTGATAAGCCAAAGCATAATTATACTATTATAATTTACCTAAAAATTGGATGATAGATTTCATGCGAAAGCATGATATAGCAAGCTATTCAAATTCAAATCAAATTTGTACAACTTATCTTTACATGCAGCCTTAGTAATATGATGCCCCTTACTTGCGTTATATATATATTTCCCAAGACATCGAGTAAACTAACATTTACAAACTAAAAAGTTTGTTCAAAGGTGAACAGTAATAATTAGCTGTATATTTATAAAGCATAATCTACCATGAGTATTTGTAAGGCTAATGATTATCTAAAGCAGACCGTACATAAGTAATACTTATCAATTTGTGTCCGGTGATTGCAAAAAACTTGGGGTTGCGTTCATTGAGGTATGAAATTAAAAAATGTATATGGATTCGCAGATGAACCCACATACACTCAAACTTCCATTTACTGAGGGTTGTTAATTCGTGAAGCTTTAATACGGTTAATCTCGTCAAGTAAGTCTTTAAGTACAATCAACTCCTTGCCTTTCATGGCAACTCTTATAGCTGCATCAATGACGGCCTTTTGGATATCCCGTCCGCAAACATCATCCACTTGGGCAAGTTCTTCGGGAGATACGTCTGTCGCTAGAGGCATTTGAGGGAGAAGGTGTCTTTTCCAAATTTCTCGACGACAAGCTAAGTCTGGCATGGGGAAGTTTATGTGGTGTACCCTTGTCTCAAATGCCTTATCGTAATTTTCTACAAGATTGGTAGAAAAAATTACAACTCCACTAAACTTATCTAAGCACATCAGTAACTGACTACGCATTGAGTTAGTGGCTTGCTCTGAACCTTGAGTTACATTTGTGTGTCGCTTGGAAAGCAATGAATCTGCTTCATCTATGAACAATAAAGCATTTTGTATCTGTGCTGCTAGAAATAATGCCTCAAGATTTTTAGCAGCTTCGCCATGATACATGCTCTCAATTTGAGCATAACTAGCACTCAAAATTGGGCACCCAATTTTGTTTGCAATAGCATGTGCAGCTAGTGTTTTTCCTGTCCCTGGCGCACCATAAAGATTGAGTGCCTTGCGAGGATGAGGCTCAATATGCTTCAGTCCCCATTCATCGAAGACTTTAGATTTTACCTTTGTAAAATTTACAGCTAACAAGATATTTTCCCTTACTTGTTCGGGGACAACTAACTGGTCAAAAAAGTGTTTTGCTTCTGAGGTCTTGTATTTAGAAGCGCGCTCTTCAATAGAAAACTCTTCATTTAATGGGGTATTTGTTTTGTCTGTTAATTTTGGATAAGAGGATTCAATGTAAGTAGACGACCGAGGTGGAGTACTGATGCTAATACTAATGTTGAAATTTTTAATTCCAGTTTTATTAATGAAACTATTCAAAGCAGTTGACACTCTAGCAGTTAAGATAGCATTTTGTTGTGGCTCTGCTTCAGGAAGACCTTTATAGATTATACTGGGGTTATTATCCATATTTAACTTAGAAAAGATGTTTTTTTGCGAGGTACAAAAGCTGATAGGAAAATTGGTGTAAGGGTTAAGAAGTAATCCTTACACCGACGTAATCGAAATTAGCTATGTTTAATAACAGTGTTATTAGTTAGTATTTTCTTTAAATCATCATCAATGTTCTCGGCTTTAAAAATTCTTCCATCTGTCACTTTTCCATTGCTATCCATACAAACAACAGTAATTATGTTAATGTTGTTTTGAATTTGGTTATCATGTAGTATCTTTGTATACTTAGTCTGACGATGTTCGAGACGAATTTGTTTAATCCACCCTATTACTATTGCTAACGTAAGGAAGACTATAATTACAACTCCACCAGCAGCAATCAAAATAGCAGTTGCAGTACTTACACCCCAATGAGCAACCAACCAACTGATAGGGTCAAAAACAGCTAAATACTGGCTAGTAGATAGAAGTGTCAAATTGTATGCCATAGAAGTCTCCTTGGTTTAAATTTAATTTTTGACGTAGGCACCTTTCTTTACTCATTTCTAATAGGCAGGGTAAGCGCAAGATATGAGGTAAAGAAAAAAGGCGTTTTTTTCTTTATTTAGTTGAGATGAAAATACAGTATGTTGTTTGATTCATCAAGAGCTTCAGTTAACTCTTCGTCTACAGATTGAATTAGAAACTCTACCGTATAAGACATTCCTTTAGAGTAAGGAAATGGTTTGCTGTTTTTATCCAAACACATGATAACTAAATGTGTTAATTGTGAATCAAGTGGGTACGGCTGACGTAAAACAGCAGCTTGTTTTACCTCTTCATCTTTAAAACGAATTTCGGTAATATGCTTTATAACAGATTCATATGTGTATTTATCCAGCGTAGGAGGGTGAATTCCTAATAGCTTATCTACGGATTCATTTTCTTTTGATAGTAGCCCATTGATGTAGCTGGCGCTACCACCCTTAAAATCAGCCCATTTTTGTTGAATTGTCATGGCAATTTATTCAAATTGATTGTGTTGTTATTGAAACCAATTTAGCAAAATATTATCTTTTTTTGCAATAAAAAATGTAGGAAAAAACATAGGAAAGTGTAGTGTTAGACTTGAGCTTACTTTAGGGGAGAATAAATTCTTAAACCTGTAGAATTAAACTCTACACTAATATTTTTAGAAGCAATCTTGATTAATTCAATAGTTTTTGATTCACTGATGAACGGAATTTTACTTACAACCAATTTATGCACGCCATTTTCAATTAATTTATCTGCAATTTTTTGTCCGTCAAAGTGCTGAACTTTATTTTTGAGCTTTTGTACAAATTTGTCTCGGAAATTACCTGCTCCATATATAAAATAATCACTAAGAAGGTCTCTCATCAATCCTTGCTTCTGACGTTTTACTTCAATCTCACTCTTTTGAATACTAGTTATCCCATTACTAATTGTAATTAGAATTTTTTGATAGAAAGTCCCGGCATCTACTGACCAAGGAGTATAGTGTTTTCTATCAAGGATAGGGTTATTTAGAAGTAGCTCCCTATGTTGAAGTTTCCAATCCCCATCAATTCTATACCCACCGTGAGTATAAGAACCTCTCAAGTTAGTGATGTCTATTTCATTGTACTGCGTATCGTGCTGGCGCCCTTGACTTTCGTTAAGTAACTGCTGAGTACACAGTATTTTATCTAATTCATGAGTAGGAACTGTAGCAGAAAAAACACCATTCTTAAATTCAAAGTCTTGAAACATAAGAAATTGTCTCTTTTATAGTAGTAGCTTCACTTAGCCTTTTACGTTTGTTGCTACCAGCCTATCAAAGTACAATTCATGCGTCTATAGTAATTTGTAGTTTTTTGTGTAGGGTTTTGTATTTTTTACACTCAAAATACAAAATTATACAAAAATAACTACAAAAAGCTATATACAACAAAGTAATTACATTTTAAGTTATTGAAATTGGTTAAATTGACTTTTCCCCATTTCTGTAAAATTCGGCATCTGAGGGATGAATAGGAATTTAACTGGTGTGAAACTAATCTTGAAGGGTATTAATGAATAAGGAAGAAATCGAACAAATCCAAATAATATTGTCAAACTCTAACCTATCATCAGAGGACAAAGCTAAAATCCTGCAAATTCTTTCTGCGAAAGGAGAAAAAGTACCCTATATATACAGTAACGAGCAAATGGCTAAGGAAGAAATAAGGCAAATTAGAACTGAGTTAAAATCAGCTTTTCAAGAAATTCTGCAAGAACTCCCTAAAAAACTTAAACCTGAGCAAATAGAAGAGTTTAAGCGCGAATTTAACCAGATAGATGAGCTTCTCGAACGATTGGAAAATGGCTTAGTATGGGTCGCATTTTTCGGGAAAGCAGCAGTTGGTAAGTCTTCTGTTCTAAATTCGCTTTTAGAATCAGACCAAGCACTTACAGGTGTAGAAATGGGAACGACAACTGAACCTGGGTACTTTACACGCTCTCCCTGGCAGTTAGTTGATGTTCCTGGTATCCTCGATGGCAAGATACTAGAGGACATCGCTATTGAAGAAGCAAAAAAAGCTCACGGGCATGTTTTTGTAATTGATGGGGAACCAACTCAACCAGAACTAGATTTGTTCAATGTAGTGTGTAAGGCAACCCCAAGTTATCCAAGAGTTGTCTTTGTCAACAAATGGGATAGAATGGCGATGCCAGAGAAAGATAAAAAGATTCTTTCTAGACGCATTATTGAGAAAATGAGTCGATTTGTTACTTCTCCTCAATATATTGTTTTCGGGAGTGCTGCTTCCTATGACCAAGAAAGTGATTTGATGGTGCGGCAGAATATTCCTCAACTTCTCGAAGCTTTATACAACAGCGCTGGTACTTTCGGGGATGTTATAAACATTCTCGACCCCGCTCAAAAAGCCGGACTTGCCCTAGACAGCATCCGTAATTCCATCATAGAAGCTCGAAAAAAAGTAGCTCGTCAAGTAATTAACTGGTTTGCTATCGCTTGTACTGCTTCTGGATTTATCCCCTTTGACAGTTTGATTGCAATTCCTGGGATTCTTGCAAGTATGGTTTACAGTATCTTCCTCATCATGGGCAAAAAGCAAGATAAGGGTATCACTGGAGAGGTTACATCTAACCTACTCCAAGCTTGCGCTCAAACACTTGGTGTTATCTTCGCAGCTTCGGTGCTTGCTGACATCATCACAGCTTCTCTACTACCTGTATTTCCAGTCGCATCGCTAGTTTTATACGCGGTAGACTTAACAGGACTCTCTTACTTCAAGTATCGGCGTGCAGTGATTTTAGGTGAAGTTACTATCGAATACGTTCTTAATGATTGCTCTTGGGGCGCCGAAAGCCAAGAAGCCGTGATTAAACGCTGTGCAAAACGCGCTGAAGAACACTATTTTCGGCTCAAAACAAAATGCTAAAACCATTAAAGCCACAGAAGAATGAGAGACTTCTGCTGCCAGGTAAATAAATTTCTCAAAATTTAATTATACTCGGCTCTTTTTGTCTCTTCAGAAAGAGCTTTTTTGTCCAAAGTTTAAAAAACACTTCGTGCGCTTTCATGGGCAGGCGCCTCATTCAGAGTTACTATCCTAAATTTTGGAATTTTTGTGGTATTAAAGCTAAGTATCAGATGGAGAGACTCGGTGGGGACAGGGTTAAAGCATTACCAGGAAACAGTTTCAGCTTCCTTGCCCCCAATTTCAAGTGCTACATAATCTAATCGATAATCCGTTACATCCGTTGTATCCGTTGCCTACTAGCCTTTATATTTATTTTGAAACACTTCATAAGCTTGTTCATACTCAGCTTCCCTATCAACTTTAACAAACGGAGGGTAAAAGGTTTTCGTAACAGTATCCAACCCATCATTAATTTGCCAACTTACAGTTAAAGGAGAAGTACCATCCCAATTTTTTCGTGCTTCTCGAACTTCCTTACCTCCAGCAGCTTTTCTATCGGTACTGGGTAAGCGTTGTCCTTTTGCATCGTATTCGTCTGCTAGTTCATATTGTCGCATTACAGGAAACTGCACACGGTAAATAGTTGTAAGTTCATCAAGAGTTAAACCAAGTCCTAACGCAACTAGTACATCTATTTCTAAAAGTGCTTGGCGCCGGGAAAAGTCACTGCGAAGTGGGGAATGCCATGCCCACTCACGCGGGTCGAGCATATGCCAACGGATCTCGAATGAGTCTAACATAGGATTTTCTACTGCCCAACTATCTTGTGGCATTTGTGTGAGAGCAACAGATGTCCAAAGGTCTGCATATGCGCCCGTGAGTGCATTCAGGCGTAAACCTCGGTGCATAATTGGTTTAATATAGGGATTCGATATTTTGGGTAGTGTTTGTAAATTAGAGTCATAAATATCTGAGCGACCAGTAACACGCATCAAAAAATCAAAAATAATTGATGCTGTGCAACTAGTGAAACCGAGTAAATCTAAGTTTGATGCAAACGTTAATGATAAGACTGGATGAATATGTACTATACCAGGAGGCATAATTGCACTGATTAACGTCCGCTCTGTACTTGTACTAGCTAAACGTCGATTTACATATCGGTAATATTCAGTTAAAAGTTTATTATCATTGAACTCTGGAATAGCGGTGTTAAAAATTGTTAAATCTCCGTTTTTGTTTCCAGGGGAATAAACTGCGCGCGGGAGATATTCTTCAGATAATGTCGTCCAGTCAACATCATCATAACCATTGTTATGCTGACAACGAGTTCTTGGTGTTTTATTGAAGGGTGTCCCGACATAAAAATGAGGACCACTAATTACCCACTCATTTGTATTATTGGGTTGAAAAGTTGGATTATCATGTCGGGTTAAAATTCCATCACGTTGACTGTTTGATTCATGAAACAATTCTGTCGCAAAGTACTTTCCTTTAAGCTCCGCAAGAAATTTTGCTGCTTTGTTAATTTTATCAAATACAGTAACGAGTTGGTAAGCATGTAAATTAACTAATGGAGTTTGTAAATAATCTTTTTCATATTCTGAGCTAGCGAAAATACATAGTTCTCGATTAGTAATTCTTACTATCCTATCAGGGTGTCCAGAAATATTCCAGTTACCAGAATTTGTTTTGATTCCAGGAACAGGTCTTTCATCCTTACTCACAGCACGAGAAGTTTTAATAGTAGCGGGATGAAATAAATTACTAATAACGTCGAAACAAATTTGCTTTTGAGGTTGACTAGTATAAATATTCAAACCAAATCTCATCCTACCGTGGTCATTAGTACCTTTAAAAAGGTTAAGCTCATTTTCAAATTGATAATGTGCTATTAATCTTGAGTAATATTTAGCTCGTAACAGTCCTCCGTTTGGGTCATCATAAGTACCTTGAGGATGCAAAAGTCCTCCACAACCTTGTTTACCTAACAAACTCCAACTTTTAACAATAAAATTTTTATACAAGTTCGTCTGGCTCCCACGCAGTGCTTTATAAAGTCGGTGACTATTAAGAAAAGCTACTACACCTAAACTTGAACGTTGAGCGTTTAGATAAATTATACGTTGCCACTCTTCCTGTAGCATTGGCAGACGTTTCTTATTAAAATCTGCACTTCTTACTTCTTTAACTCCTAACATCGCATCAAAATCACTTAACAATGCTGCATCAGTCCAAGATACTTTAATCCAAGGTGGGTTTCCTAATATTAAGTCAAACCCGCGCGCTTGACTAGCATCACTTCCTAATATCTCAGGAAAAGCAAGTTCCCAATGTTGAAATTTCTGTTCCTCGGCAATTTCTCTACTAACACGATACCATGATACTGCTGCACATAACAAGTCGGTGTTTAAGTCATTTTTTGCACTTGCTTTTAATAAACCTGCACTGTCAAAGTTTAATCGATATGCTTTGATACCTAAATCTACTTCTTGGGAAAGTAATATATGTGCTGCTTCTAAATAGTCGTCACGTTTGGGTAATGCTTCTGTTTCATCCATTGACCAGAAAAATAATGCACACCATGAGTCCATTACTAACTTTAACCGTTGGAAACTTCCTGATGTTGACTCTAAGTTTGCTTTTACTTCTTCTTGCAATGCTAAACTTGGTCCCGGTTTAGTTGTAGGGGGATAGGGATATACGCTTGCTGGACATGCTGTTTTTTCTAATGCTGCTTTTCTTTGTTCTGCATACTTTTGTTCGTGTTGGTCTATTAATTCACTGATAGATAGCGCTAAATTTACTTCTGCTTCTGTCCATTTGCGCTTAACTTCTTTTTTTAACCATTCTTTTGCTACTTTGACTCCTTCTGGTTGAAATTGTTTTACTAATGCATCCCCAGATGTCGGCGCCATATCTGGGTCAAACACTAAATAATGATATACTTCGTTTTTACCCCGTTGTTCTCCTGGTTTGAGTTGACGTGGTTCTACTGCTTCATCTCCATTTTTTAAATGCACTCCTGCTAATAGTTGCGCTTTACTCCATACTGCTCGACGCGCACCTATCAAGCTATTACCTGCACGCAATCGTAATCCAAACCAAGGTGTGGCGCCGCGTACCCATGTTTCTGTAAAATCATCATGGACTAACTTTGCCTTATGCATCGAGTTTAGCCACAATGATAAGGCGCCGAGTTCTACTGCTGTTAGGTTTAAATCTACTCCATATAAATTACGAGTAGTTATATAGTGTTTAACACGACGTAACTCATAAGGGAAATCAACAGGGTTTATCGAATCTCCAAGTTGCTTTTCTTTGAGTTCCAAATACTTCTGTGCAAGTTGATTTGCAGCTTCATTTAAGAATGCACCGCTTCCCATAGCTGGTTCACAGACGGTTAATTGAAGTATTTTATCGGCATCTTCTGGTGTATAATCTTTTAATAACGGTCGTAATGTTTCTTCTACTAAACATTTTGTTAAAACTTCTGGGGTGTAATAAGAAGCACTTTGTTCTCTATCCAGTCCTGACAAGTGTAAAATAAACGAACCTTTGGGATAAATACGCGGTTTACCTTCTACTCTTTCAACTTCTTCTTTTTTAAACTCCTCTAACCTGTCTTTGTATACAAACCAAGTTTGAGTTTTCGACTTGCCAAATTCATCCTGTGCGCGTTTAACTTGTATTAAGTCCTCAGTTGCAAACATGCCTTTGTACGAAAGCAAACCTTCATAAACGGCGCCTAATTGGTTAATTCCTAAGTCTGCATAGTTTACTCTTCCTGTGGTTTTGGTTCTTTCGTCGTAACTTAAAGATAGTTTACGTATAACTTGCTGTAAACAACGGTTAGAAAGACGCGCTTTACTCAATAATGGAGTTGCTTTCGGGTCAAATAATGTTGCTGTTAATGGTGGTAGTTCAAAAGCTCGGGTATTTTGAACAAACTTTAAATCTAGTTGATTATGACTAGTTTCTTCTGGTAACGAGTTAAACCCTGCATTTATTAAACCAAATATTCGACTAATATGTTCATGGAAGTAAAATCCCTCAACTGACTGTTCAGATAAAGGAACTAATTCCAAATCTCGTAAAGATTCTATACTATATCCCAAACGATAAGCATTATCATTTATTGGTAAAATACCTAATTCTGTTCCATGTGCTTCTGCGTAAAAGCAAAATATCAACCGATACACAAAAGTTAATGCTTCATGACGCAACTGTTCCGCAGTAACAGAGGTAAACTCATCCAACATCGTCATTGCCATATTACGACGGCGCCTATCATTAACCCATTCATTCGCCAATAACTCAATAGCTTCGCGCACAGCAACTTGTAAATTTTCTGTTACACCATGCGCTAATTTATGACTTTGTTCCTCTAACGTATCATGTAACACCTCAGTTGATTCGCCATCAGGCGCCAGTGTTTCGCACGATATAAATGTTGCAATTTGTTCAAACGTTGCTTTTTCATTACGACCAAACGCTTCATCCAAATCAAAAGCTAACCAACGACCGTTCGTATATGCTTTACGGTCAAATAACAAAACGTGACTTCCTGCCAATAACATCACCCAGCGTGGAGGTTCCTCTGTCTTAAATATCTCTCCCACAGCTTTAGTCCAGTCTCCCTGAACTAATTTATGTGTATTATCTACTAACTGTTGAGGTAACGGTTGAGCTTCTAAAGGGTCTTCAGTCGCCACACCATCAGGTAAACTACCATCAGGAATACAAAATATACTCTCACAAATAATTAACCAAGGTTGCCCAAACCGTTTTAATAACCCCAACGTCGGAACATAAATATCTCCTGCTTCTACAGGAACATCAGCACCTTCCAAATTACTATAACCAAGTGCCTGTAATAAATACAAATGCCAAGACTCAATTTCTGCACCTGCATGGCGCCGTAACTTCCAGTCCAATTCCTCCAAAGCTTGAGCTTTTGCCTTAAAATACCGTTGTGCCAACCTTTGTAACTGCCTCGGAGAAGCTGCTGCACCGTCTTCTTTCCACTGTTGGGTAAATTTTTGGGCATCTTTAGAAAAAGTAGTGTCCAAGTAGTGCGAAGAGTAGTATTCACCAACGTTATGGATGGCAAGGTCTAAAGGCATAGTGGAAAGAGAAGCTAATAACCACTCTAGTATAGGTAATTATTGTGGATTTAGCGGTAATTATTCTAACTTGTCCCTAACCCTATTTATCCTGTTCTTTTAGGCGTTGAGCAAGTAAACAATCCTCAAAGCTAAAGGCTTCTTCATCTAGAAAGCTAGATATTGCCATTTCGATTGTAGCTTCGAGTGAACATTCAAGTTCAGCAGATTTTTTTAAGAGTGCAGTTTTTATAGGAATCCGGTTTGATTTTTGAAAGGATACGTAGATAATTAGGGCGCCTAAGCGACTTAGTAATGCACTATCATCAAGAATTTAGTACTTAAGTACGATACCTAAATTTGTTCAAAAATCAAATAGTAGTCCTATATATAATCAGGCAAGTGGTTAACAAGCTGATTTATTGATTCTGGAGAAAGGTGTTGGGTGGTGATGGTTTGAGTCATATTTCTCTGGGGATTTTAACGTTGTAAGGGGGATTGCTAGCTTGGAGGATAAGGGTTTCTAATTCATATAATAACCCTGGTTTTTGCCACTGGTTGAGAGTGGCGAAGGTAATCCTCACATATAAAGGGTCGTAGCGGTCAAGCCAACCTCAGAGAAAGGCTTTATGTCCCCCACGTAGTCTGTCTCGTAAGTTTTTAGCTTTGCCGATGTATAGTAACCCTTCGGACGAATGTCGAAATGCATATAAGCCAGCTGTGGTGGGGATATCTAAAAACTCGCGACTGAGAGGATGACATTGCTCGAAAGGAGTGAAAGCAAGAGTATCGAGGATTTGGCGGGCTTCTTGTCGAATAGAGTCGGGCATGGTCGCAGGAAATCACATTTGCCCGATTTTACCTTGAGACCGTACATGCTTGGTCTCTACGTTATGGTAATCAACATTTTAGGTAACACCTTCAATTACCAAAACGAGCCGAGTAATAGGCGCCTCTCCTGGTAGTAAATGTATATCACGCCAATGTTGTTGACGGTCTTTAAGATATCTGTACATTTCTGAGCGTTCTTTTTGTAAACGTTTGAAAGTGGGACTCGAAGGGTCAATTTCAGCTAATTGTTTGTTAATAATGTCAAGGCGTTTCTGACTCCATTGTTGCAGTCTTTGCTCTTCAAGTTGCAATAAAGGCGCCACTTTTTCTTGACGTTGTTTCTCTAGAGATTGTAAATGTTCTAAACTAGCTTGAACGGCAGCAGAAATTAACATATTAGCTGCTGTAACTTTTGCGGGAGTTGTAGTATTTGCTAACTTTTCAAACCCTGCATCAGAGAGTGTTTCGCGCAGTGATGCTATTCTGTTACCACGACCTTTTGGGAAAAAGCGAACCGCATGAGCATCTACAACTAATGGTGTTCCTGCTTTTGATGGAACTTGTCCAATAAAACAAAATGCTAATTCTTTAGGTTCTAATTCCTTAGAAGTAATAATTGGCGCCTCACCTCGTGCGTACTGCATTAATAATCGTTCTACCAACCATTGCATAATTGGATGGGTTTCGCTGCACAATAGTTCTTTAGACCAATAACCGGAGGTATTACGTGCAGCAGTAATAGCTAATTTAACCCGTTCAACATCATCAGTTAGTCGAAATTCGCCATTTTCTTGCCAAGCTTCTTGAGGAATTGCAGTGGCGCCAAAGATAATATCATTATTTGACAAGGTAGCACCTAAACGACGTTTCAAATCAAGAGGCGCCTCTAAAGTAATCATTCTATCTTCAACACGCAAAGGCGGATAGTCCTGATGTGATTCCTTTAATAAACGATATGCTTCTTGCAAAAAATCAAAATCTTTATAAAACCGAATGCGGGAGGAAGAGTTAGGAGTGAGGAGTGAGGAGTTAGGAGTTGGGAGTGAGGGCATTTCTTCTTCACCTAGCAAAAATGCGAGTAAATCATTATCATCTTTAAGGTTGGCTGCTGAGATAATTGATTCTAACTCGTTTGCTTCTGCTGATATTACTGTATTTTGACGCGCGCGGTTTTCTAAAACGTCTGTGTCTCCTTTTAATAAACCTTGTTCGGCAATATACTCTACTTCCTTTCCTTGGTCATACAGTTGAAGTTGACTTTCTCCAGAACGGGTACTGCGGTTAATTTCCTCGACTTTATTTATTAACCGTTCAAAAATAGCTGAGTCTCCTTCGAGCAAACCGTTTTTCGTCTCAACCATCAAATACCGTAAAATTGGCGTTTGAGTTTGCCCAATGCGGTCAACTCGCCCGTTACGCTGAATTAAGGTAATAATTGACCAAGGCAAGTCATAATGAATAACATGATGACATTGGTGATGTAAATTAATCCCTTCAGAAGCAACATCTGTAGCAATCATCATCCGTACAGGCGAAGATTTTGTACTGAATGCTTCTACTGCTGACATTAAATGTACATCCGGACAGGCGCCGCTGATGGAAGCAATTGCTTGTTTCGATTGGTCTTCAAATTTCTCGCTATGTTTAAGATTAAATACCTTTGCTATTGCTGTTGCCAGTGCTTTTTGTGTTTCTACATATTCGGTAAATACTAGTATGCGCGGGCTATTATTTTCTCCAGTCCAACCAATTTTATCTAACTGTTTAAGTAATAATTGAAACCTAGATGATTCTGTAATTGTAATTGTTTTAAGGTTTTGTTCTAACCTAATTAAATAGGATATTTCTGGACTTTTAGGGTCTTCTGTTTGTAACTTCTTCACCCGTTTAGAAACTGTATTTGCACAAGATTCTGGGCTAGAAAGAAACTGTTTATACAAGCCGTACTGAATTAAACGTTGATTTTTCCAATCCGTGCGCTGCTCCGATTCGATAGCTGCTTGAGCCGTTTGCCGTAGTTCTCCTAAAATACTATAACAAGCTTCCTCTACTTTAGTTGCGGCTACTTTAGTTTCTTGTATCGGTACAACAATTCTATCAGTAAGTTGCTGCCCAATTTGACCACGCACATCTTCTTTAAACCGCATCAAATAAAAACCTCGAATATCCTCAGCATCATACTCGCGGTAACGAGGGTCGGGAATTGCGGAAGGGTCAAGCAAAGAAATTAACCGTCCAAAAGTTTCTCGCTTTCCGTTATGAGGTGTTGCAGTTGTTAGCAACATACTATCTGTACGTCGTGACAGTAACCGCGCTAATCGATTTGCTAAGTGCTTTTCTGGTACACTGGCGCCTGCGACATTATGAGCTTCATCAATTACCACCACATCCCAGCGCGCTTCTTCTAAAAAATGACCGTAACGACCAACATCTTTAAGGGTATCAATACTAATAACAACTCGGTGATAAACTTCAAAGGGATTTTTATTAGTGGGAATTTTTAGTCTCAGTTTGGCAATTCCCTGAGAATCTAAACGCACTAAAGGAATTGCAAAACGGTTCCACAGTTCTGCTTGAAACTGTGTCAGCATAGATTTTTTGGTCAATACTAAAATTCGGTCGGCACGTCCACGACGCATCAACTCAGTCAAAATCATGCCAATTTGGATAGTTTTCCCCAAACCAACAGCATCCGCAAGTAATAATCTTGGTCGCAACTGTTGCAGCGCGCGATTTACTGCCGTTACTTGAAACTGCATCAAATCATAGGCGCCTAAATTTTCTAAATCCGCTTCCTCACCCGAAAAAGGCATTTGTCGCAACTGGGCTTCAAGAAACAACTTAGAACGGCAAAAACCATTAGAAGTATCTGGAATGAGCTTCGTTTGACGCGGGTCAACAGGCTCAACTTCATCTAACTGCGTTAGAAAAATAGCTTGGTGTCCCCGAACTAAATCATCTACCCCAATAACATGCACCGCGTGTTGAGTACCTGCATCATTCGATGCTTCAACACGCTGCACCAACCACTCAGCATCACGGCATAAAACCCGCATTCCCGGAGCAAGGGGTAGAACATTGGGCATGATTCGTAGTTCTCGCTTATTACACAACCGTGAAATTTTACTACATACAGTATAGATGTTGACAACTTTAACCGCCTATTGAGTGTAATTTGAACTTGTATTAAGTTTTACCAGCCCTTGCCCCTATATTGACACTAAATACGTAACGTATAGTTTTAAAATTTCAATATTCTTGATGCTTGTAATTAATGCTCGCACATCAACTCTTGCAAAATTTTGATTTGCAGCTTCTCCCACATTTAGAACTGTTTATCTTTAAAGCAATAGCAACAAATGTAGTTATGTTACTAATCAATAATTAATTGTTCTGGTTGAGTAATTCTTACTTCAAAAGTATTACTGTCTAATTGTTTAGGTACTACACCAGAAACTCTCACATCTTTTTTTTGCAAAGCAATAGGGTTAGAAGCACCGGGAATTTGGCTAAGGATCTGCCTGCTGATAAGCAAAAGATATATTTTATTGCCTGCGGACAATCTAAACTTTTCAGTCTCGCTATCTTGCTTGCTCCATCCATTAATTTTACCCACTATAGTTGAATCAGTATTTAAACCAGAGGCATTTTGTTTTGAAGCAGAGGTAGTGCAGTAAAAATTAACAGGATTACTCTGAAAGTCCGCACACTTTAAAACTTCTTCAGATTTTTGAGAAAGTTTTACAAAGGTAGAGTAGTCAGGTTCTTCGCCAGCACCGTAATTAGCTTGCTTTTGGATATTGCTAGGAGCATCTAGGAGAGCTTTTTTAATAACTTGTCGATCCGGCTCAGAAATATTAGGGGATAGGTAAACACCAGACCCTGGAATTTTTCGACTCAAGTGAATAATTCTTAAGCCATTTGTATTTTCAATCCGACTTAAAGCAGCGGCACCCACATCAGCTTTACCAGTTTCTACCATTTTCACAATGTTTTGACTGCTGTTACCTTCATCTACTCGTAGAGTTTTACCAAACAAGTCATAAGCAGGCATATAGAAACTAGACGCTGAATTAAAGTCTCCAAGAGCTATAGTATGCGATGGCTTTAAATCATTAAGGGATTTAATAGAGCTATTAGATTTGACAAACAGTGCTGCCTGGTAATAAGGAGGATTACCTGGGAACATTTGAGCAGCATAAGTATAGCCATTATCTTTAGCTGCCACAGACAGCATGGGGGAGAGAGTAAAAGCAATATCCCACTCCTTGCGGATGATACGATTTCTTGCTTCCGTATAAGAAATGGAATTGTCTCCATCAATTGTTATCTGTATATTATTTCCAAATTGAGAGCGCAGGTGCGATTCTAGCTCATTGTAGTTTTTTGAATTTCCTAGTATGCCTATCTTCAAAGAATTAGCTTGCAAGCGATACTTGGTAATTTTTTCTGTACTATTAATAGTGGTAGATATTGAAGCATTGTTTACTGAGAAAGACTGGAAAGACTTAATTGCTACTACTACCCCAAGGACAAACATAGCTATTATCGTCAGCGATAATTTAGCGATTGAATTAACTGGGTATATTTTCTTAGTTCGTGTATTATCATTTGTATCAGGATTTAATTCTTGAGGTTTCTGATCACTCTCAATATCTGGGTTTAGATTATTAATTTTTATAGAAGGTTGAACCAAATTTGTTTCATCGTCTAGGTGGGGCGCCTCTGGATTTTTATTAATATTTGCTGTATTATTATCAACTTCACTAGAGCCTGTTTCATCGCCTGAGTGGGGCGCCTCTGAAGTTTTGTTATTATTTGGTATATCAATACCAACTTTACTAGAGCCTGTTTCATTACGTAAATAAGATACGCCTTGCCTCAAATTTCTAAAGCTATCCACATCATCAGGCGATATAACTTCAACAATATTTTGCATCTTGAATAAAGTTTCTTCAACTTCGTCTAATGAGAAAATGTTAGCAACACACGGATGTGCATAACGATTTCTAATATTTCTGAAGCTTACTAGTTGGCTTTGGTGTATATTTGTCAATATTGTAGTATTAACAAGAGTTTGATTAAAGACATCCTCCCAGATATTATTGTTATCAATAATATTAAGTAGTAAGCTAATATCTAAGTCATCAAGGCTGTATTCTGTCTGATTTGGATTACTGCGTCTGAGAATATTTCTTACATTACTATTATTGTTAAGCCACTCATCACCGTATTGTTTTGTGATTTTACTATTAACAAAATTTAATAGTACAGTCTGTAACATTGTCAACCCTTTTCCCATTAATTCTAATTCAGCATTTGTATTAGACATAGTAGACCTCCAGATAAATGTTTTGTTAAATATTGTGCTGAAATATTTATTTACGAAAATCGAATATAGTTGATTTGAAGAAAATCTATAATCTTTAAACGGTTGACTTAGATAAAAACTGAAAACGATGTTTTATATTTTATCTACTATGCAGAGAGTATGTGATAAGATAAATGTTTCAACAAATAAAAACTTCCCCAAATTTATTACTCTACAATAAGAATAAAAACTGGTATGCATCCAGTGTTAAAACATCTATTTTGTATACCTACCTAGCAATTAGTTTTTAGCATCATTAATTTGTTTAAGCATTTCTTCAATTTTTTCCATCCCTAACGGGGATGGTTTAGAACGCCCATTTTCCCAACGATTGATTGTAGAAAAAGTAACGCCTAAAAAAGCAGCAAATTGTTCTTGAGTTAATCCTGTTTTTAACCTCAGTTCACGAATTAGCTTACCAAGTTCTGGCTGATTAGCTACTGATGTTTTTTTGATAATCATTCAACCTCCAACCTACTACATGACATAGCAAGTAACATACAATTTGCTATATGCTAACTAGATATAAAGCAAAAAGTCATCAGCAAAAGTTCTGACGATTAGCTTGAAAAAATAAGTATTAACTGAATAATTATAAGTAGAGTAATTACTGAAAGTTTATAAAGTATTTATATTAGCCTTAACAATTTAAAACGTAATGGCTAACTTGGATATATAGAGAAGACTGTTTCAAAGTGATAACACGTAATTTGGCGTAAGCGCACTTGGATGACACCCGAAGGTAAAATTATCAGAATATGCTTTGAACCCCGTGTTTTAAGTACTAGAGTACTTAAAATACATGTAATTAGCCAGTAACGCATGTAAATATTCTATGAAAAATGGCGCCTGCCCACACACGGCTGTCATAAACTAATTTTTATCGTATTGGCACCTGTAAGGGTCGTTTTGAAAATATTCATAATTTTCGTGCTTAAAACAGGGAACACTAAGTGTAATGGACTTTACACAAAATTTATTTCATATTATGGAGTTACGTAGAATAGTTCTCTATTTTGGCATCGCCTTTACATTTGCGACTACTGGGGTAAATTTAAACTACCTGGCGCCTGTGAATGCTCAAAAACTTGCCAATGCTAAGTTAATGCTAAGTCAAGTTAATTCTAGCAAATCAGTGCTTTGTCAATTTGGTGCCTATGTTATTGATAAAGACCCTAACGGCTTAAATGTTAGAAAGGCGCCGAACTCCTCAATAATAGGAAAGCTTCCTACTACTGCATTGGTTGTGAATGTAGATATTATTGCTTGCCAAGGTGAGTGGGTACAGATAAGTAGAGCCGAAAGCACTCAACCAGAAGGAGTACCTTTTCAAGGTCGAGGTTGGGTACACGCACCTTTGTTAGGAACTACTACCCGTGGTTATGGTACAGGAGTATATCTTTACAAAGAGCCAAATACAAAAAGTCGTAAGGTTGGTAAGGTTCCTGAAAGTACTGAAGTCAAACTTTTAGGTGGTAATGGTAAATGGATATTTGCTGAGTATGGTAAATTGAGAGGTTGGTTGGCACCGTCTGACCAATGTCCATCGACTTTAACTACATGTCCTTGAAAAGCCACCTTGCATGAATAATGAATTTACAGCGGCGCCGTTTCTTTCCACGCGGTGGAGACTATTAACTTTTTCTAGAATCATTAAATTTAGTTTTTAAGTAGATTTTATTCAGAGACTACATGGTAAAATTTAATACATGATTATCAAGTAAGAGATAGTTAAGGGAAAAGCTAATTAAGCACAAAAAAGCTTGATTGTACGAGCAATGCCAATCGCTTACGCCTGGAGAAAAGCTGAAGGGAAGTTGAAGAATGTATTCGACGTGCCGTAAAACGAGTTTTTGAGGTTAATATCAGGACTTAATAATGACAAAGTTACCTAAACGTACTAATTCGCAGATGATTGGCGCCAATGCTGCCGACCTCCTCAGTTCAGTTTTGACTGAATTTTGCAATGTTATACCTGTTCCTCAAGATAGAGACCTGGGCGTTGACTTCATCTGTGAAATTATGCAAGGGAAATATCCAACTGGAAAGTTGTTTAATGTTCAATGTAAGGGAAAAGAAGAAGCTAAGGTAAAAGGTGATTTAATTTCAGTTCCTATTGCAGTAACAACCCTTAATTATTGGTTACTTCAACCAAATCCAACATTTTTAATTATTGTTGACCGCAGAAATAGTATTTTTTACTGGTCTTTTCCGCAGAATTTTCTTGGTTCGCTTAATAAAAAATGGCAAGACCAAAAAACTATCTCAATCCCTATTTCTATACACGATAGTTTTAAGCGAGATATAAATACCTTGCCCACCAAATTAGTATCAATAGTTAATTCACATGCATCTGAAGAACCTCAAAATGGTGATTATCTTGGGACATTAACCCTCGCAAGCGCCATAGACAAAGCTCTTGATTTAGGTCTAGATGTACTGAGTACACCCTTCCACCGTCCTTTTCAATATATTGGGATGTTAATAGCTGATGCTGCAAAATCCGTCAGTGGAGAACCAAATGAAGCTAATAACATTATCATTGATTCTGAACAAGCCCATATGCTTTTAGAAGCAGAAGGAAACTTTATTAACTATGTGGATATTGAATTAAAGAAAACTGCTCCTTGGAGTCTAGACCGCCCGTTCGATTCCGAGGCAATCTTAGGAGTACTTAGTATTAATCCATCCGAATTAGAATTAGTTCGTAAACAGACGCACTTTCACACATACTATGACCATAAGAGGAAGTTAAAGATTGGTGTCTCTTGCCAGTATGAAGGCGCCCCACTGTCGGTAGGATTTAGCAGTAAGTATTATAAAGCGTGAAATGTTTCGCTGATTCTATAAGTTGAGGTACGGCACCGTTTATATCCAACAAACTTTTAACCAATTTATGCACCTCAAAAAACTCAATTATTATAAAGAAGTTGAGTTTCATGTTTCGAGGCTAAGAGCCTTTGCTACTATTTATGGTTAGTTGGAGCAAAACTATTTGCATTTCTAACTAAAACTTGATTGATAGCTTCCAAACGGCGCCGTTGATCCAAAGCAATGCAATTCCAACGCCAACGTTCTGACCACATAGGGTACTGCTGCAACCGAGTAGTATAATACGTATTCTTTGGATTAGCGCAAATCGAGAACAAGCCGACTCGGTAATTACCAGCCTCCAACTCTCCATTGTTCTTACGAAAAGCTTCAACTCTTGCCCACAAGATAGCCTCTTTACCCTTCAATCCTTGTTTGATAGCATCTGCGTAACGCTCTGCAAATGTATTACTAACACGAGGAGATGCTTGATTCCATTGGTCAATCGAATTTAAAAACACTTCTATATTTTCTTCTGGATTTAACCCAGCAGCTTGCATTTTACGAACTAATACAGAAATACGACTTTGAGTTCTTCTTAAACAGCCAGCATCCGCATTTTGCAAATTAGCTCCTCCTCTACCTTGGTCACTACACCAGCCTCTGTTATTAACTCTGTTGCCAGGGTCAACATGCCCGTAGTATAAAGAAGTTTTGTTGCCTTCAATGGTACAGTTACCTTCCGCAGCGCACAAGGCTAATACTCCTACTGAAGAATTATTGGCAAATAAAGTATTTAGCTTACCTGAATAAGATGTATTGACTTCACTCAGACTTTCTAAACCATCATCGCCAATTTTTATTGCAGGCTTACTAAATACAAAGATGACGATACCAACTAATAATAGGGCGTTGAGGAAATCCCACTTACGCCCTAGCTTTTGTAAATTCATGAAAGTTAGCTAAATAGCAACACTAAAAGAAAAATACCTAAAACAAAACCCATCCACCAAGAAAAAAAAGATGCAATTAATAATCCAGCAACTAGGAAAACTAACTGTTTTAATAGCAGTGGTAAGCTACACCAAAAATGCAATGTTTGTTGAAAAATATTCGGTTTCCAGGGAGCTTTAGCTTTCATATGCCCACCATGAATTAACCAGTGAGCAAGTGGGCATAGCGGAAGTACATCTGTCCACAACTCTTCATGTCCCAAGTGACGATAACCAACACCCGTATGGTGTATACTATACTTTCCGTACTTTTTAGATGCATATTTTCCAATTCTGACCCAAGGAAACATTGAGCATCGATAATTACATTGCTTTAACCAAAAATAGTGCTTATTTCTCCAAGCATCAGACTTCATGTACAAATAATAATCGCTTGGAGAAAGGTATTTTTTTACTTTCATTTACAAACCTCTTGATTGTGCCATCCGACTAAAAATTCTTTGAGCAATTCCACAATTCCTAGGGTCGCGAATTGACTTCAGTATTTCTACGCCTTCGGTTACATCAAATCTATCCAACGCGGCTATTAATCTAATGGCAGTACTAAAATCAACTCCATTTGCAATAAATTGTCCTTCTAAGCCAACTGGAAACTGTAATAACAATTGCTCTGTGTCTTGCAACGCCTCATCCAAAAAATCGCTATGTTCTGAGAACGTATATGCAGCGGCATAAAGTTGCTTCAAAACAGATAAAATCCCTGTTAAAGCTTCAGAAACTATCTCAGAATCTTGATTGTTTAATACTCTATTTCTCGACATAATTAGAACCTCAAATCCTTGGCAGTAATAAAGCCCGTAGAAAAGATAAAATTTTTGTTCAGAGAATAATCAGCGTCTTGTTGTAAAAATCTCATAAATTCCTGATGCCCTTTAGATGTACGCCCTACCGGACAACCTGCACTTGCATCATCAACTAACTGTTGGTCATGTGCGCTATGTTGATTGGCGCCAATTAACGCGCTCTCTTTTACATCATCTTTGTCAACCTTGCCGTTACGATTTTTATCGCGCCATATATCAACAGGAACCACTTGTACTAAAGCAAGTTCTCGGTTTTTATGCATACCAATACGCCATGCTTTATACTGCCCTGGTACTTGTATATGTGCCGCACCCGACGCATTCATTGGTTGCTTGGTGTAATGATTTCCCGGTTCAACAGAAGCATCCCAGGCACCAATCAAACGTGG
Organism: Calothrix sp. CBUCES-K 9914; assembly: GCF_059640475.1. Lineage (NCBI taxonomy): Bacteria > Bacillati > Cyanobacteriota > Cyanophyceae > Nostocales > Calotrichaceae > Calothrix > Calothrix sp. CBUCES-K 9914. The sequence continues at coordinate 24,236 of NZ_JBXXZH010000035.1, read as the reverse complement.
AGTCGGATTGACTTCAACTAAAAAACGGCTGTCATTAAATTGATTGGGAGCGTTATCGTTACTAACACCATTGGGAAACATTCCTTGAACGTAAAAAACGTTATAACGACGGGCGCCAGTTCTCACTTCCCAATTATGAGCGTGCGCATAATCTACAAGCGCAGCAGCGATTTTGTCTGCTTCTTTAATTTGTGTGGAAGTTGTAGAACCGATATTAATGATGCGATTTAACTGAAGTTTGCCTTCAACCCACGCATTAACACCAGGATGCACAATGACAATTGCCATAATTAAGGACAATCCAAAACAGCAAACACGTCCTCTTGCTTGGGCAATAACATTTTGGCGAAGTGCTTCTTCTACTGCTTTGATTTCGTGATATTGGACTTCTGGAGGGAGGTATCTGAGTAGGTCAGTGGCTCGAATTGGCATTTATGCCCCTTTTTGTAAGCGTCTAGCAAAGTTTGGCAATCTTTAGCGAGACTATGATTTTCTATTGGTTGTTTGTGCGTACTGTGTATGAATGATTTTGAACGCATCAAATTTTCCAAGTCGGAGCGTACATCAGTTGTTAGTGCTGCAATATTCAGGCGCCAGTTTGGAATTAGAGCAAACGAACCATAGCCGGAACTAGCCATATCTAAAACAAACACAACAAATACAGCGCCTGTAATCAATAAGCTCGACGAAGAAATCTTTATCCAAGAGAAATGAGAGAGTTGTTGGAATATTTCCCCTCTCTCCCTATTCCCGACTCCTCTATTAAAGGGAAACATTTTACTTGTTTCCTACTGATTGATAACCGCTGGTGCCTGTCCAATTAGTTAAGGGTAAAGTAGTTGTGGGTTGTTGCGGTTGTTGTATAGTTACTCTTGGTTGTTGCCAATCATCTGAGGCGCCTGAATTTAACCGCACTGCTTTATCTAAACTGTCACCCGCTCCCGTTGCAACAGTACCAAATCCATTCCATACTCCTGTTGCAACAGGTTTACCAGCATTAACAACACCATGACCAAATCTAACTGCCGTGGGAGCATTTTGTGGAAGTTGTCTTGGATTACGAGTTGCAATCAGTCCACCCAAAAAGAATTGAGCAACCCATCCACCCACAATTAAAGTACCGATGCCCATCGACCAGAAAGCAAACGACCTCCACGGTTTGAACGGGTTGGTGTGACTAGCAACAGTACCCAAAGTACCGATAGCTGCACTGGCGCCGTTTTCCATTGCTGGTGTAATACCACGACTATAATTTTGTCCCCAATCGTAGGCGCCTCTTGCATAGCGTCCAGCACGGTACGCGCGTCCATGCCAGTTTGATGACCTGTTGTGACGATTAGTGTAATCATCGTTGTCTTCTTCGTAATTTGCGTCCATAACATCAGTACTTAAATAATCGTTTGAATGTAACTGTGGTAAGCTGGCGCCTCTTAGTTGTTTTCTAACCATACATATTCCTTAAATGACACTAGTTAATTTCTCCATCAAGTCCCCAAATGTCTTCCTGCTCAATAAGTTTTTGGCGAAACTGTTCTGTATCAACAGGGGTTTGGGAATTGTCTTCTACAGGTTGTTGAACATTCGTTGGAAGGTAAAGAAATTGAGGACAGTATTTTTGAACGAGTTGAACGTAGTTATATCTGTCTTTTCCATCAATACGAGTGACAGGTGGTCCTTGCATCCAATGGGGAATATCAATTCGTAGTTTTTGACGTTCTCCCCCATCTGGACGAATCAAATATGCCCAACCTGCACATCGCTTGTTTCCCTCAACGTTTCTATCCGTTACCGCTTGGGCGTATAACCAGACAATTGCATCTTTTATCGTTTCTGATTTACCAGCCAGAGCTTTGGCGCCACCTAACATTGCTTGAGTATCACCGTGGCTAGCAAAGGATACTGACATATTGGACTGCCGAACAAATTGAACCACTGCTTCCCAGAATTTAGGCATGACGGTAGCATCGATATTATCCACTTCGCTCGAATAATTAGACATTTCATCTAGCGATAGATGAATGTGAATATCTTCAAACGGCTCGTATTCCTTTGTTTCATCGCCAGCCTCGGCAATTCTAAAAAAAGCAATGCGGGTAAACTCACGGATAGCGTTTGTAGCTTCAACAAAGTTATAACCACGTCCAAAAACTTTAATCCCCTTCCAGTGCTGACCCTTGGCGAAGGGGTTAACCATCCATACCAAATGACCTAACTTAACATGTTCGGCAATTAGATAACCAAGTTTGGATGTTTTTCCACTCCCTTTCTCCTTACCAACGATACCCACTGTGTTTTCGTAAACTAGGGATTTTACGTCTTCATATTTATCTTCATTGGTGGGCGACAGTTGACGAACTGCATCAACTTTATTTCCTGAAAAAATAGATTCATAGGCGCCTGTTTGATAAAAATTTGGAGTTGGCTTAGAAACTTGAGAATTACTTGGCTGTTGGTGGGTTGTATCAATTTGGCTGCTTTCGCTCTTAGTATTTCTGGCAACACTTTTTACTTGTGGTTGCGTATTGTTTACCTCAAACAAATCCGGTTGAGACTGTTGAGGTGAAACGTTTTGACTCGCTTTTAACATAAGTTGAGGCTTGGCATACTGGCGCCGTTTTCTACTTGCTAATTCCCAAAAAACCAAACTCGATGGTCCTACGACTGCCAAAAGGGCGCCACCAATTCTTAAAAACGACTTTACTGGTTCTGGCATCTCTACTTCAATCAACTGCTTTTGCGTAGAGTATGGAGTTGCTGGTTGTGTTATGGCGCTTGTCGTAAAGCTACTTGTGAACATCCAGCCACCTATCAGTAAAGGTATGGGAACAAAAAATAACTTACTCATTTAGTTCCTCCTTGGTTGGTTTTGGAGGTTGGTCTAACAGTTGTGATTTACGCCCTTTCGGTTTTGGCTCCGGTTTATATTGCAGATAATCAGATATTTCTGCTGCTTGTGGATTGATTGTATTTCCAAACCAATCGGTCTTTTCTAATTGCTCGGCAACAGGCGCCAATCCTTTAACTTTTAATGCTTCGACTCTTGTATTTTTGATGTCAGATAGAGCTTTGCGCGTATTTTGGGCAATTGTAATCAAGTCAAAGCGTTGTGTTGTCTCCCTTCGACTGCTGGAAATAATGTTTAGTTTGACTAAACCACTGGCTGTTAATTCGGCAGAGTCGAGAGGAATTGTTACCCATGAATCAGTACTTGGGTCAATATATCGTAATTCTGCTTCTTTACCAGATGCTCCGAGGTTGATACGTTTGAGTGCTTCAATTTCCGAGCCATAATTAATTACCTCCTCATGTTGGTTATATGCTTGGTTTTGAGGATTATTTTGACTGGTAACAATTCGGTTACGGTAGCGTGCGGAAGCTTCTAGAATTGCTGCTTGTAGTAAACCAGGGTTGCTTACCATCCCAGAACTATAATCATTGCGCGTTAGATACTCCCGAAAATTAGTATCGCTTGCCTGCAAATTTTCAGATTTTTGTAGCAGTGCTTGCTGTGTCTCTTGTTCAGGTGTCAGTTCTTGTGAACGTTTGCCGTGCATAATTGCCGCAATCGAAGCAATCAATATTGAAATTATCGTCGCGATGAAAATTGATACGAGCCAAGGATTGGTTAGTAAAGAATCTAAACTTCCTGATTTAATAATATTGATAAACCCCTGCGAGGGCGCCTGGTTTTGTTGAAATTTTCCGCGCGGGTCTGGAAACCAATTATCATCAAAATCGTGGGAGCTATATTCATGATTTTGGTAATTGGATGGCGAGTCAGTAAACTGCATTTTGGTTAAACCGTTAATTAACTAAGAAGACAAACCTCCTACACCTTGTTATTTAAGATTTGCTTTCTGTAATGGCGAAGAACTAATGCCGCTAACGCTACTCCTAAAATAGTCCCAGTAATGAAAGTGCCTATAATCTTTAAAAATACTGGTTTTGGGGGAGAGCTAACAGCAAGGGCAATAGTGGCGATAGTGGTGGTAGTGGTAATCGCGACAGCAGTAGCAACCATTCCTCCTTCTGTCATATAGTTTGTAATCGTTTGGCGGTCACCAAGTAGCACTTGATTTATCGCAGGCACCATCACTTGTAATGTTTCTGCTGCCAAAGCTGGCGCCGCTTCAACTATTTCTTCGACGCAGGGGATGTTGATGTAGTCGTTTTCTTGGCGCCTGGAAGCGATGTTTGTTGTGCCGCTACTAACACTGGGTGTTCTTCCTCCCCCCAATTTACCGACGTTCCTAAAAAATTTTGCTCGAACTGATTTTCGATACTCTCAAATGCGGCGCCGAAACCATTAACTGTTTGGTTATGTGTAATTTCTGATTCTTCTACACCGTTTAAAATTAAATCCTGGGTTTGACGCAGGAACGCTTCTCTAAATAGCGTGTAGCCAACTTGAGATATTGAATGAGATTTGAGCAATAGTTGGTACAAGTCATAGTGGTAGCTACCAGGTTTTACTACCTGTGGGTCAATACCAATGCGCTGCTTGAAGAACTCATCCAAATTAAATCTGGCGCCCATTGTTTGTTGTTGTGCTTGCGCTTCGTTTTTGAGACGCAGCAATTCTTGAATACCTTCAGAAAATGAACACGCGCGCTCCTTGCAAGCAGTAACGAAAGCCTGAACTTTCTGGAAACTGTCATCGCTAATTGAGTTATCGGTAATTGGGATATCTAAAGCTTGGCAAATAGCTTTCAAATCGGATACTGGTATTTCAAGCTGCTGTACTGCTGCTGACAGATTCATTTGCTTGTTCCTCCTTCAATTTATCAACCAATATTTTCACGAAAAAGTTATCTTGTTCCTCTGGAGTTAAAAACTCAGTCACAAATGTATACAAGTCAGTACGTCGGATTTCGCGGACGTATAATTTTATTCCTCCTCTGCTGACGACTTCTTGTTGGTAATCGACTTGTGCGACTCTTAAAAACCGATTAGCGACGTAAAAGCAAGCTAATAATTCTAAATCTAGGCAGCTAAATAAACCTCCGCGTTTTGGTAATTTGATGTCAGCGAACTCACACCAGTTTTTGATGGTTGTCACGCAAACACCTGATTCTTTGGCTAATGTAGTTTGGGAGTAAAGTCGTTGTACATATTTCATGGAGCCAATTTAAATGACAGTCAAACTCAACTTGAAGTTGAACTAAATTCCAGTTTGGATTATGCTCAATTTTCAGTTGCATAGCATTACTTTTTATTTAACACTCTTTTACTTTTGTGTTACCTTCATTTGCGTAAAATTTCGGAAATTAATCTCAAAAATTAAAGTACATATTGATAGAAAAATTAAATTATTTTTAACAATTGCGGACATTTAATATGTGCTAATTAAAACAATAATGACTTGTCATAATCTTGAAGAATCACTACTCTCGGCGCTTTGCTGAAATTAGCAATATTGAGTATAATAAATTGCACACTTTTTGAGCTATACTTAATTGTAAGCGCTTGTTTTCTTGGGCTTACAAATGTAAAATACTCCATACCCAGAGCTAATTAATCCACAAAAATGGCTGACATTGAAACACCAAACCTTCTGATTATTGAAAAATTCTTAGATAGACAATGGGTAATTTTTCAAACATTGTTGTCAACGGTTAAATGGGATGACAGCATGAAAGCGCGTAAAACAGCATCGTTTGGTGTCCCGTACAATTATTTACAAATGAGTTATAAGATGGCGCCGATGCATCCACATCTTGTGCCCATCCAGAACAAACTTTTAAGTCAACTTGGGATCAAGTTCAACAATTGCTTACTGAATTATTACGAAACTGGTGATAATAAGATGGGTTTTCATTCTGATGATACAAGCGCCTTGCAAGCAGGAACTGGCGTGGCAATTGTATCACTTGGCAACCCCCGTAAAATAACTTTTCGCAATCAGAAAAATAAAAATATACGGCACAATTTTCTGCTTGAGCCAGGTTCACTGTTATATATGGACAACTCGGTTCAGAATGAATGGGTACACGCTATAAATAAACAAAAGAGTGCTAAAGCACGAATTAGTCTTACCTGGCGTGCGTTTTGTGTAAATGAATTGGATTAAGTTGCCGTATTACAAAGAAAGGTCAGTCATCAATATTTATATAGTGTTTGTTTTAGCTGTGTGGTTGGCTCTTTACAGTTGAAGCAAGTTTAGCTTAATTATTTATTCCTCATATCATATAGTTAGGGAACGGCAGATAAATCAACTTCATTTGCTATACTACATAAACAAGCACAACGAGCATTTAAAAATTGTCACCTTTATTTAAGGTAAAAGACAATAGTATGCTTTAATACAATTACATAAAATGTACAGGAGAAAGTTAGCAATGAAAATTAAAGGTATTAAGCGTGGTCATCACATTGAAATTTTCCAAGACATTGATATTCCGGATGGTACGGAAATCATGATTGAAATTCATCCATTTAACGCACTGAGTGAAGAAGAAAGAAAACAAAAATTGAAAGATTTGTTTGAGAGAGGCTGGGAAGGAAAGGAAGATTTTATCAAAACGATGAAAGAATTAAAACGTGAAGAACAATTAAAATATCAAAAATAAGACGATACTTCGCATTCATAGAGAGTAGAGTGTGTGTATTTATTTGTTCAAACATTGCTGCAATTTGAAAATTAAATGAAAACAGCGTAATAAGATTCCGACTGAATAATGATATGGTTTTCCGTAAAACCAACCTTCGATAGTTCTTTGGTTATAGCCAGTTAACAACGTGAGAGTCGCATTACAAGCTTTCATATATCCAATCGGGTTGCGTTGCCCAGGAGTTGGAAGTTCCACATCTGGAAAAATTACAGGTATCCATAATCTGCACCACTCGGATGGGGTCATTGGTTTCAAAAGTTCAAAAAATATTTTTTTACTCTTAGGGTTATCCTGCGTTGATATTAATATAAACTTTGCTAGCCAACGCGGAATTTTTGTAGCTTGTTGTGATTGTTTATCCGTTTCCATTTCATCATTAGTAATTGTTTTGTACTATGGATTTAAGAAGGGAAGTTTTTGAATATCCAATAAAACTTCCCGGTTAATGAAACGATTAGCAGATTTTAGTTCAATAGTTTCTGTTGAGACTGTTGAACATTCTGCATCCAAGCTTGTATCGCTGTAACTTCGGGAATTCCCGAAGCAACAGCTTCAACTACATGTTCGTGGTATGAACTAACCACATGGCTCGGATGCTCGAATTTATCTTGTGCCCAAGATAAACACATGCTTTTTACCAATTCGTCAACTTGGCTATCTTCTAGTTCGCTTGGGCGCTCTACTTCCTGAAATCCCAGCCATTCGATTACGCTCTTTACTGGGTAGTTTAGTAAAGTACGAATTTGCTTAACCCTCAAATCTTGATTTAGTTCAGGTGACAGAGGAACTACAGCTTTACGTGTTTGTGCTTGCTCCTGTTGTGGTAATGGAACCTCTACTGATGAACCAACTAATTTTGATTGAATATAGCTTATGATTCCAGCCCAATCAGCATCTTTGTTCCACTCACACCGAATCCTGGTTTTAGTCGCAGCATCATAAAGCCGACAGAAAACCACATTTTCCTCACCTGGGGTTGCAGCTAAAATCAGAGGTCTAGAAAAATCTTGCACTTGCGATACTGCTAAAAGAAATGTTTTTGCAAAATTTGTTTCTATCCCGGTTCTAACGACGTATAGTTCATCCGCTGCGACAACGATATCAAGCTTCATATTGTCCTTGCCTTTGAACTCTTTACTCGTTAATCGCAGATTTTGTAAATACCCGCTCAAAGCTCTTTGCTGTACCGGAATCGTTTTCTCGTTGTTAATATCGTAGTTATACCAAAGGTAAGACTCACCACTGAGTTCTCCATTTTTTACGTACAAATAAATTGGCTCTGGTGGATTACAAAGCCCTAATTTAATTTCTGCAACCATTTCAATTCCTCCTTTATTGTCTGTAGTGATAGCAGCATCGTTACGGCAGTTGAGTTTATTTACGCGATATTTAAACTTGAATCTGTGGCGCCTGCTATCTTTAGTACTATTGATTGTACTAAAGCGATAATAAATTCGATGGTCTTTTCCTAATATTCTCGTTCGCAAACAATAATTGAAATTCAGTAACTCTCGTTTTTGAGAATCAAAAATAAATACAGGTATTTTGACGCGCGCACTTTTATGGGCGCCTATTTCTACTTCTTGCTGTTGCATAGGCAAGGTTTCTTGCTTGTAGTGCCATGTAATGTAGTTGTAACACTTAGCCCAAGTATTAGACCTGTGGATTTCTACATCATTTATAATGACTAGCCAGCACTGGGTAGCAAAATCATCACTATCGTAAATAATTTTGGCTATTAGCTTTTCACCAACATATATTTCGTGCTTGTCAAACGATATCTCAACTGCCTTAATATTATTTAGGGGTGCCGCATCCAAATATGAAGCACGCTCTACATCACATATATTGCGGTTAGGTACTTGCTGTGTATAGGCGGTATAAGGCATAATACTATTCCCTGTAAAAAGGTTGCTCATGTGGTCGCTATTGCTTACCAGGCTTGAAGCGACCACATGAGTATTTGTATATATTTAGCATATACGTTGACTAGTCAATCTGTCAATGCAATTTTATGTTTTGCATATACAAGGTTAGTCAAAAGCCCTAAATATATGCCGTAAGTAAGTATAGGCATTGCATAGACGGGAAAACAAAGCTAGTCTATGTATAGACAGATTAACTATGGGAAATGCTATGGGTCAATTAAACATCCGAATTGATGAGGAGCTAAAGGAAGCTTTCATCAGGAAAGCGAAGGAACATAATACCTCTGCTACAGAATTATTGATTGAGTACATGAAACAGTATTTAGCCACCCCTCACAAAAACGAATCTCAAAAAATTGAGGAATTAGAGAAAAGATTAGTAAAGGTGGAGCAAGTCTTGGGGGAATTAGCAGCCTGAGAAGCGAACTTCTGTTTCTCAGGCAATGGCGGGATCGCGTTCGTAAATCTTTAAAAGTTAATTCAAAATCCCCTGATGATGAGTCGGGGGATTTTGCTTAATTGTCGCGTATATACATTTTTAGGCATTGTATTGACTGGTCTATGCAATGCCTATATTATATCTAGTTAATTAAATCGGTATAAATATCTTTCCTTTGGCGGCATCTTTTTCTTGAAAGCCGCTCTATTGTTATGCGGAGGCTGACACATCGACACTTAGAACTAGTTGAGTAAGATTGTACTGACGACAAATAAAACTCGTGTATAAGTTTAAAACACTTGTTTTCAGATTAAATGCTTTAGCCTTCGCCTCAATACTGAAGCACTGCAATATCCGATTATACAAAACTCACCCCGCAGAGTTTGGTTCAAATACTTTTACTTTCCCTGACTTCTAGCTTTAACTCACAACAAATAGTTAAAAAATTGGAGTTTCCTATGAATGCAGTTAATATCGACGCAACTGATTTTCAATTCCAACATTTTCAAGAATGGCTCAATAGCTCAGTTGATAAAGAAATTATTGCCCTTAACGTTATTTCTCTAGAAGGAACAACACCCTACGAATATTTACTTTATAGCTCCAGTATCTCACGTCGTAATGATGGGCGCCTACGAGATGGGGATTTAAAGAAATATCGCCACATTGAATATGGGGGTTGGTGGTGTAATGGAATTGACCCCTTGAATGAATATGCTCCAATGATGTGGGGATGCTTCAAGCCAGATAAACCCAGACGCGATTATGAAAAAATTCATAAATTTATAAAATACGAGCATCCACCCAAAGAAGCAACGCGCTCATTTTTTCTGCAAGTTCCAAAAAGGGTTTGGGAGAAAGTTTCAGAGCGTTGTGGTATCCCCATTACAGAAGATGATTTGCAACAGGAGCATGGATTTTGGTACTGGGTTTGGCGCCGTAACGTGCCGATAGTAATTGTTGAAGGGGCTAAAAAAGCTGGTTGCTTGTTGACCGCTGGTTATGCTGCAATTGCAATACCTGGAGTAAATGGTGGCTATCGCACTCCCAAAGATAAAGAGGGCAATATCATTGGTAAACCCTACCTCATACCAGATTTAAAGCATTTTGCTAGTCCTGATAGAGTTATTACCATTTGTTTTGACCGAGATACTAAGCCAGAAACAGTAAAAAACGTGAGGGCAGCTATCAACCAGACAGGGAAACTACTTTCACTCTTAAACTGCTGCGTTAAGGTAATCGATTTACCTGGACCACAGAAAGGAGTTGACGATTTTATTTCTGCTCAAAATGAGACAGCCGCGCATGAGGAGGGTTTCCCGGAGCAGGCGCCTACTTTTGAGAAGGGAGAGGATGCATTTGAAGCACTTTATAACAAAGCCGAATCTTTAGAGATGTGGACAGTCAAACTTTTTACTATATTGACTTACCAACCCGCAATCACGCTTGACCAGAAATTTCTCGGAAAAATATCAACTCCAGGCGAGGAAAAGCTTATTATTCTTAAATCCGCCAAAGGAACGGGTAAAACTGAATGGCTAACCGATGAAGTTGCAAAAGCTCATGAACAAAATCGTCGAGTGTTAATTATTACTCATCGCATTCAGTTAGGAGAGGCATTATGCAAGCGTTTTGGAGTCAATTATGTAACTGAAGTACGTTCTTCGGGTACGGGGGATTTACTCGGATATGGTGTATGTATCGATTCTCTCCACCACCAAAGCCAAGCCAGGTTTAATCCCAGTGATTGGTATAACGACACCGTTATTATTGACGAATGTGACCAAGTATTCTGGCATCTTCTTAATTCTTCAACAGAAGTCGCAAAGCATCGTGTTTCTATACTTAAAAACCTGAAGTTGCTAATTCAAAATGTTTTAAGCAGTCCTCTAGGAAAGATTTATTTAGCAAGCGCTGATGTATCCGATTGTGATGCTGACTACGTGCTATCCCTAGCAGGAGAGATAAAAGTTAAACCATTTGTAATTCTTAATAATTATAGACCTTTAGCAGGAAATTGTTACAGCTACGACGGTACTAATCCGAAAAATTTAGTTGCAGCACTTGATAAGGCAATTTCCAAGGGGGGACATCATTTACTGTGTTGCTCTGCCCAGAAAGCTAAATCGAAATGGGGAACTCAGGCATTAGAGCAAAGATTTCGCCGTAAATTCCCACAGTTGAGGATTTTAAGAATTGATAGTGAGTCGGTTGCAGATCCAGAGCATCCTGCTTATGGTTGTATTGCTCATCTCAACTCGATTCTGCGGGAATACGATTTAGTTATTGCTTCACCCAGTTTGGAAACTGGCGTGTCTATCGATATTCAGGGTCATTTCAATGCTGTATGGGGAGTATTCCAAGGAGTTCAGTCTGCTAACTCCGCGCGGCAAATGTTAGCAAGATTGAGAGAGACTGTTGACCGTCACATCTGGGTAAGGAATAGTGGCATGGGATTTGTAGGAAACGGCGCCGCGTCATTGGGTGTACTTTTAGCAAGTCAACATGCAGCGACAAGAGCAAATATTGCATTATTGTCCGAAGCTGATAACGCTGATTACACTTGCATCAATGAGAATTTTCAACCCGAATCTTTACAAACTTGGGGTAAGCGCGCTTGTGTCATCAACGCTCAAATGCGGTGTTATCGAGAATCAGTGCTTCAGGGTTTGGTAGAAGATGGTTACACAATTATTGATGCGGAAGATGTTGAAGAAGAAGAGAGTGAACAAGTATTCGCATCCGTTAAAGCAGCTTCTTTGGAGTTACATGAATCTGAATGCCGCGCGGTTGAAACAGCAAAAGATATTTCTGATGGTGAGTTGAAGAAACTACAAGACAAGCGCGCGAAGACTAGTAGCGAACGTCAAGAAGAACGCAAAGCGATATTGAAAGAACGCTATGGGGTTGATGTAACAGCTTCTTTAGTATGGAAAGATTCGGATGGCTGGTATCCCCAACTGCGCCTCCATTACTTTTTGACCTTGGGACGAGAGCAGCTTGTTGAACGTGATGTAACGACAGCTAAGGCACAAATAGAAGCGGGTGAAAATGCAGTCTGGAAGCCGGATTTCAATCGAGGGCAGTTACTACCTGTAGTTTTGTTGTTGGAAAATCTCAAAATTAATTATTTTTTGACTCCAGGGGTCAGGTTTCGTGCTTCTGACCCACAATTGCAGCAGTTTAAAGCTCTGGCTGTTCAGCATCGGTATATTATCAGGAACTATTTGGGGGTTTCCATTTCTAACAGATTGGGCGCCATCACAATTGTTCAAAAAATATTGAGTAAGTTGGGGTTAGGATTATCCTATGTTGGGCGATTTGGGAGTAGGGGTCATAGGGAAAGAGTTTATCAATTTATTAAGCCAGAAGATGGGCGTGATGAAATTTTCGCCACTTGGAAAAAACGTTACGCTCCTTCGTCCGAGGCAGTTGAAATGGGTACGCCAGCTTAATTAGCAATATATTCATTCTTAAAAGATTCACCGACTGCCGATTGCCCACTGCCTACTGCCCATATCTCTGGTGTCCAGCACTAATAATAAAGAGACTATTCAAATAGATTTTGGACACAACCACCTATAATCTCCCAAATTATATGGGGGAATTTGGGTGCCTTTGAAAAGATGAGCAAAAAGTAGTACAAATAAATGACTCCTCCTCCGAACGGCAACTGTTGCCGTTCGGGGAGAATCTAGTTCCGGAAATATTTCTCCAAACGTTGATAAAACGTTAATTTAGAACGCAAGAACTAGTGTTAAAAATTTCTACCTTCTAATTAGAAGGTTTTTGCTCTTTTAGGAATTAGTTTTATTAATTACCGTGTAATTTTTATGTAGACTGCTTTACAACGGTTTCAGCAACTAGAAGTTGATTGAATTCTGTTCTAATTCCCAGTGGCGCCAGTTAGTACCCTCGTTAGAGTCAGAAAAACTTGAGCGAATTCTGACCCATCCCAAAATTTAATAAATTTATATTAGTTTCCAGATTATGATCTTTTTGGTTGTCACTCTTAAACGGTTGCTAGGTAATAGTTTCAGCCATTACAAACAGTCTATGGTTGTCACCATGAATGGACGTGCGCTTGCTCTGGCATAACGTAGCGAGTGCGGTTGACCGATATGTTAGGCTAGACTCGGTTCATACCTAGTTAACCCATTGAGCTTTGTACCAACGGGAACAAACTGCCACCCAAGCGCTTTGGCAGCGACGGCATCCCAGTGTCCGTCCCCATAGTATGTAACGGTTTCAAAGACGCCATTCAGTTGCCGGAGCGCGCGGAGCATTATTTCCTTCCTCTGGAAATGGTCATCGCAGGTGGCCAGTGGGATGCCCGTCACAGGAAAGCCTGAGAGCGACAGTTTTAGTAGTGCCGATCCGCGCCAACCGCCTGTTGCGTAGGCAATTCGATGCATGGTCGAATTGTGAAGACTCTGCACAAAATCAAGAGCGCCCGGTATCTCTACGAACGGGCCGTGTTCAGAGACATAACGACGGACACTTTCAACAAAGCGATCTCGAACCGCGCTCACTCTCTCTGATGTTGCTTCTATAGCGTTGTCATTCAGAATCTCGGCCAAGATGCCGGCTGCCGTGAATTGTGTATACATCCCCCAGGACGGACGCAAGCTGACATCGCCAAGTATATCGCGGACTGATGCCAAGTATATCGCGTCGTCATTTGCATCGGACTGCAGAAGCGTGCCGTCTATGTCGAAAATCATTGCTTTCACTTTTGTGCCGCCTGAGTATTTATTATATGTCCGATTCCATATCATCTTTTTCTAAATCTATATCGTAAAAGAGATTTCACGCAAACCTACTGTTCTTAAAAAGTGTCAGTAGTGCGGCGCCTTCAAGAACATAAGTTAAGATAATTTAATATACTTGCTTAATATTTATGAACTACTTGGCTTTACTACTCGACCGAACGGCAAAACTTGCCGTTCGGGAACAATACTGCCCAACATGTTTTTCTGAGCCTTGTTAAACCGTTAATTGAAGGTACGCGAAACCAAAGGCAGCGTGAGTTGTGTCAAATTGTTAAAACTTGACAATAGAAAAGCTTATCACATAGAGACTAAATAAAATTTACTATTCCAGTAGCCAGATACAAAGTCATTTCCCATAACTGGAGAACTGTAATCATCATAGTTATCACCCAAAACTACATCAATAAAAGTAGATAAATCTTGACTTGTAAAAAACAGCTTCCAAAATGCATTTGCAATGCTTATGCACTGAAGTTCTTGGCTAATTTATTACAAAGCCAGCATCATCGAATACTTGTGGTACTTACGTAAGTCCGTACACCCGTGACGCGGGGGGAGCAGCACCGAAACGAATTGTTTCAATTGTGTAAAGCTGATTTATTTAAACACCGTAATTTCACCAACATAATTTCATTTTTACTGAGATATTCTCTGCCACAACCCACAACATAGGAAATGATTTTAAGATAACTTAACTTTTTGCTTATCGCGTATTTATCAAAAATTACCTAAAAACATACAAATTATTTACAGTCATAAAATAATTTAGTTTTCATACAAATTTAATATAAAAGTAATGTTTTTTAATTATTAGTGAGTTGCATGAAAGATTTACCATACCAGCAGGGAGATATCATTACCGCTCCAGAGGGAATACGTTACCGGGTAATTGATGTTTTGGGTGAGGGAAGAAGTGGAGTAACCTTCGCAGTCGAAGATGCAGAACAGCCAGGTAACTGTTTTGCTCTCAAGGTTTTATCGTTCAAGAAAATGAGTGATTGGAAAGTACTGGAGTTGTTTGAGCGAGAGGCAAAAGTACTCGCAAAACTGCAACACCAGGGAATTCCCCGTTATTACGATTCGTTTTGTATTGATACAGAAAACGACCGCCAATTCTGTATTGTTCAGGAATTGGCCAAAGGTAAATCCCTTGCTACTTGGATAGAATCGGGATGGCGCCCAAAAGAAGCGGCAGTTAAAGATGTTGCTGAACAAATATTAGAAATTTTGATTTATTTGCATGAGCTAGAGCCTTGGGTGATTCACCGCGATATCAAACCCAATAATATTATTCGTGACGATAACGGTTTGGTGTATTTAGTGGATTTTGGTGCGGTACGAGATACCTATTACACAACAGTGGCGCATGGTAGTACAGTTGTTGGGACTTTTGGTTACATTGCACCGGAACAATTTCGCGGAACTGTCTCACCTGCGAGCGATTTATACGGTTTAGCTGCTACATTATTATTTTTATTAACCCGTCGTTCTCCTACGGAGTTACCAGCTAAGGGTTTGAGTATTGACTTTCGCTCGGAAGTTCAAATTTCCAATATTTTTGCCGATTGGTTGGAGAAAATGTTGGCGCCCGATCCAAGCGTTCGCTTTTCTTCTGCGCGCGAAGCGTTAGATGCGCTCTCGAATCCACAAAAATTGCTGAATAAAAAAACTAAATTTTTACCAGCCATAATATTAACTTCCATTACACTAGTCGTTGGTAGTGTTTCATCTTTATTGATGTCCAAGATGTCCAACAAAGAAAATTTGCCTGTTACCAACACAGGAAATATAGCAAATATGTCTCAGATGGCGCCTAGCGATACATGCGATAGCTCAGACAAATTGAGGCAATACGTACAACAAGGTCTTAATCCCAATGCTAGAATTAAGGCGTTACTAGTTCCTAATTATAACCATTCCAGTCGCGACCGTCAGAAGTCAGATACTGTTCCATTAATATTTTGTGCCGACAATGAAGATGCGAAATTTCTTTTAAAACGCGGAGCTAATTTTAATATTCCTGAATCTGGTAATTTAATTTTATATAAATTACAATCTTCTCAGACAATGGAATTAGTCAAGTTTTTACTAGATAATGGTGCGAATCCTAACAACAAAATTGATGGAGCAAGAAGCGATTCTTTACTTGTAAATTTAATGAATCGAAATGAATATAGAAACAGGTATAGAAATGGAGAGAACAATAATAATCTTAAAGAAGTATTAAATATGATAATAAAACATGGAGCAAATGTGAATGCACTTGACAATAATGGAACTACAGCATTAATGGCGGCTATTATAAATCAAGAGTATCATCGAGAAGAAATTATAAAAACATTGATTGATAAATGTGCCGATGTTAATCTAACAAGTACTGAGCGAGAAACTAGAACGCCACTGCACTTGGCTATCCAAGAGGATAATGAAAATATTGTAAAGCTTTTGATAAAAAGTGGTGCCAATGTTAATGCAAAAGATTCTTCTGGCAATACACCAATAATAACAGCTTTTAATCGTGACCAGTTTTCTGCTGACATCATAAAATTATTACTCGAACATGGTGCAGATGTTAATACGATGACTAAAGATGGTCAAACGCTATTGGATATAATGCTTGAAAAGTATGTCAGATATCGTAAAATTGTATTTGAATCTCCAAAAAATGACATATATGAAAGAAGTAGTAGAAGTGATGGGAGGGCTAAATATCAAATTACAAAAATGAAAGAAGCAATTGAATTAATTTTAGCCAAAAATGCGAGAACTACAAGTGTCAAAGAATTAAATTTATTTTTAGATGACAAAAAACAAAATAAATTTGATTTTGGTGTCACCGCTCCCCAATTATAATTCATACACTCGCTCTCGACTGAACTGTAAGAGCTACCAAAAACTCAAAATTGAGAAATAATATAAGAAATACTTATAATTAAAAACCACTAAGATTCAATTATATAAATTTTGCTTATAGTTTCCAAGCAATCCATTATTGGTGCTATTAATGTGCGCCAATGGCGCACATTTTGGTTGGCGCCTTTCAAGCTATAATCCTGGTTTTTAACCATACCCATTAATTATCAGAAACCGGCTTCTTGCGAATGGTGCAAAATATAAGCCTCCGATTGGCACCACAAGGCTCAAGTAAAATATAAAACTAGCACATTTATTTGAAACCCTTGCTATATATAGAATTTTGGGATGTGAAAGTTAGGAGCTAGTTTAAAACTAAGATTATTTTGCTTCACAATATTGATGGACATCTTGCCGAATATTCTCATTTGCATCGTACTGGCACTCATTAATCATCCAGTCTGGCAAGGTTGCAAGTTTTATCAAACAGTCAACGATGTGCTGACGACATATAGAGCATGGACTTTGCTCATATAATGTTACGAGTAAATTTTGAGATGATTGTGTTAGATTTTGTTCAAAAACATCAATTAAACTACAAATCAAAGAATGTAAATCGTCATCATCAATACTTTGTTCAAAAATCCCCGCTAAGAAAAGTTCGTCACCAACTTGAAAGTTATGGATAAATAGCTTTATTGCATCACTCGTGTGATGTTTGGCAGCAATCAATTGTAGCGCAAGCGCGCGGACTTTTGAATCGTGAAACATTGCTATTGCTCTAATAGCATAACAGGTGACACGTTCGTGATTAGACCAAAAGAGTGGTAATAAAGGTGACAAACCAAGTGGAAATACTCGCTTACAAAACATTCCTAAATATAAAGGAATTACTTTTGGGTCGGTCAGGGTCAATAAATCCTGTGCTGCCTGATAAATGTCATCATCAGATGCAAGTTTTCCCCAACGATAGAACACAGAAGGTGCTATTCTTCGTTGACTCTCCAAAATTATACGCTTAATCTCTTCGTAAGGTTGTTGGCTTAAAGAAGGTCTAAGAGTACGTACAGTTTCTTGAGATGAGACTAAAGTAAAATAGCGCGCGATAAAAGCATTAGTTTGTTGTGCCTTCTTTAATTGCTCTTGAATTTTTTCTGCACTCAAGTGCTTCTCGATTTGTTTGAGGAGAAAATCGTTATCCCAAAAATCTGGGTGTGCTTCATTTGTCCTTCCCCGATGCTCTGCTATAAATAGAAAAGCATCAATGTTATCAAGCTCAACAAGCTGTTTGGCGCCTAACGTATCACCCGCATAAGCGTATTCGGCACACTTAGAATACATTAACTGCCTCGCAACGGTATCCCCAGAACAAGCATAGTTAAGAGCAAAGCCAAAAAGTTGCTCAATATCCATTTCCTCAACTGGATTTCTCAAAGCTTCTAGAATGTGTTGACGAATATCAGTGTTACAAGCAGTGATATTTAGAAGTTCCCAGTAATAGTTCGTGCGCGCGCCTTCCGCTTGGTGGTCATAAACAGGGTCATATAAACATGCATTCAGAAGTGCGTCACGATAGGGAAAATCTTTGTGTCGCTGATAGTAACAGTGCGGGCGCCCAAGTCCCTTAAATAGGCTGCTTGTAAATTCTGCTTCGTCCATTCGTTAACCTAGGTTTATACATAAATAATGTTACTTAATAATTCGGCGCCAATCCATATTGTTTAAATCGAGAATATAGTCATATTTATTGTCTACATAGTCTGTTGTATCTCCAAATTTACTAGAGACCTTGCCACCAGTAATATATATCTGAGATGGTTCTTGATAAAAAGCTTTATGCCGACTAATCCATCCGGGTTTCTCTCCAGTGGTTTCAATCTTTTGTATTTTAAATGTATGGCAATCCAGACGATAAACAGGTGTTTCCGCATAAATTATCTCATCCGAATAGCCCGCGCAACCAATTATATAAATGTATTTTCCAACTAGGGTTGCAGAATGAAAGTCAGTAGGAGGAAAAATGTCCTTGGGATAGCCTAAAATAGTAAATGTACCATCACCTTGATGTACTACTATGTCGTTATATATGCAAAAATCTGGGTCGTAAAAATCTTCGTGTTCCCCTCCTATTTGGATAATTCTTCCATCTGGTAACTGGGTAATTGTCCTGCCAAACCTTTGAAAGCACCATACAGCTTCAGTATTATCCGTATTATTAAAGGTATCTCTCGCAGTCCAAGCTGAAACGCCACTTCTAACCATTGCTTCCCAAAAATCAACTTTCATTACTTCTGGATTGGTTTTTCCAAATTTCCGATACTTTCCCTTTAAATATTGTGCATTTGAAATATTTGATATATCCTCACTATTGCTGAATCCTAGTAATATCTGTAGCATTTCATCATTAATATTGCTTAAATCTTCGCCTGCATCAACAAGCATTTTGATTATTTCCAAATTACTAGCGCTCTGGATAGCTGTTCTATCATAATTATCACACCTGGATGCGGAGGCGCCAGCTTCTAACAGTACTTTGACACAATCAGTAGCACCCATGAATGCTGCAACTATTAAAGGTGTTGAGCCTAAATAATCGGTAGCTTCGACATCAAACTGGAGCTCAATTAACCATTTTAGCAATTCTACATTATTATTTTTGATGGCATACATCAATGCAGGCTCTTCATATGTTTCACATTTGCTTCGGTCTATTTTTGATGGTAAAAGCAATTTTGCTTTTTCGATGTCACCTACTTGAAGACTTAAAAGCCAAGGTGTTCTATTACAAGAATCCCACGCCTGTAAATCGGCGCCTGCATCAATTAATTTCTTTGTTTCTTCGACGCTCCCAAAAGCAACCGCGTACATTAGTTCTGTCCATCCCAATTGTTCGCGGTCGGCGCCTGCGGTTAATAACAATTCAACAACATCAAATCTTCCTTCATAAGCAGCAGCTTTGAGTGCTGATTCGCCATATTTACTTATACCTCTAACACTTGCCCCTCTACTAATTAACAGATTGACAACCGAAGCTAAGTTTTTGCACGCTTGAATATCTCGACCGTACATCGCATCGATTAGTACATCATAACCATCAGGTCTTTGATAATGAATGTCGGCGCCTGCATCTAGGAGATATTGAATTTTATCAATACTCCCCGATTGTACGGCTAAACTCAGTACTGTAAAATTACACTCGCCTCCAACCGCATTAACATTGGCGCCAGACTCCACCAAAAATTGCACCATTTCCAAACTGGCAAAAGTGCTACTCACGGCACACATTAATGGGGTTTGTAACGATTTATCAAGACAATCGATCTTCGTTCCACAAGCTAATTGTTCTTTGATACCTATAATATTTCCTTGTCTCGCAAAATCATGAATTTTCATAGCAGTTAGAGTCACATTTATCAATAAGAAACAAAACCTAAAGATTCGCACAGCGCAAGGGACAAGAGTATTACACCTATTTGTAGTATGACACACTACATGAACAAAATCTGGTTTTTGTATTCTTTTTCTTAATCAACTGTTCAAGGGAACGTGAGGATGGTGGGAGGTAGGTTGTAGTTTTCACTACGGTCACGGTGTCCGAAAAATAAGCAATGAAGCGGAAAATCTGGCTAACGTGATGCATTATCAACCCAAAAATCAAACTCCCACATCCAAATCTATAGTTATTGGTACTCCAGAACTATACCGTATGTACCAAAATATAAACATTTGTATCTAAACAGCAAAAAATAATTAAGGGCGCCTTGATTTGAATAGTAGAAGGTATAATGAAAAGTCTGTCTTTTCATAGATATACAAGTTAAATCAGATTTTTAGTTCCAAACCAGCATATGACACTAATCAAAAAATCAGAACAACAACTTCTCCTTAAAATCAAGAAAATAGAGGATGAAGAGCAAAATACTCAACCCGATGCTAAAGATATTCCAGTGGTTAGCTTGGAGCAAAAACCCATAGTTATACAAAATCAAGAATCTAACTATATTCCAGTGCGCGATAACCCCATAGTTCAATCTGTCGGCAACTCAGGATGGCAAGTCTCTGATATTTGGAGAGATGTCAGAGTCGATAATTATTCTAATTGATAGAAGTATATGCTTGTGCTTTTTCGGGCTTGTGCCCAACAATGTCTAACGACAGTTGATTGTAGGATAGTGCCTGGTTAAGCACATAAACACTAGTTAGAGCTACACTGTCAGCACTAATTAAGGTTTGTACAGCAGATATTTTTTTACTCTCAACTGTATCGGTTTTTTCCAAGAGGCGCCACCATGAGAGCATTACCAAAAAGCAAGAAGCTCAATATAACTTATTCAACAAGCGATAATTCCACTAAAGGTACAGGATTAGCATAGTAATCAAGCCTTGCTCCCGAACCTTCAATTTTTGTAATAATGAAAGGCTGCCAACTTTGTAAGTGTGGGTAACAGTTCTCCCACATCACTTAGTCTCCGACTTTTAAAGTTTTGAGAGAAATGGTAAAAATTATTGTGTGGTTGCCACTTGGAATAATAGCAAGGCGCCAATAGAAGAGTCAAAATTTATGTCATTGTATACTAGTACAATATAAATGCAAGTCTAGCAGCATTTGGAAGTCAAGGATGCTGACGAAAAAGGGCACCTGTACTGTCTGATAGCTAAGAAGACAGAATTATGGTAATGCTTACTTCTTTACGAGTTATTTCAAAAATTGTTGCAATTTAAATATTAAATCAAAGCATCGCAGTAAAATTCCTACCGAATAATGGTATGGCTTACCGTAAAACCATCCTTCGATAGTTCTCTCGTTGTACCCTGTTAAAGTTGATAAAGTTGTAGTACATGCTTTCATGTAACCGTGAGGACTCCGTTCTCCTTGGTAAGGGAGTTCGACACCTGGATGAATTATGGGAATCCATATTAAACACCACTCAGATGGCGCCATCGGTTGAAGAAGTGCCAAAAATATCCGCTGGTTGTTTGGTTGCCCTTGTACTTGAGACAAGATAAATTTTGCTAACCAACGAGGAAGGTTAATTGTTTTGTCTGCTGCTTTATCTGGAGCTTGCATTTAATATGTATCACTAATTTTCATGCTTTTCTTGTTTACTAACCTTTGATACTAAGCGCGCTTCTTGTTGCTTACGCTGGCTTTAAAACCACTCGCTCGCGTGGCTCCTTATACCCTTATCAATGGGCACCAATTTTCGGTTCCCATTTAAAATGCGACTTCGGGACACAGGTTATCGGAGTGTATTAAATCTGAGATAAAAGCTGTCAGTGCATTTATACCAGTGTGCAACGTACCATCGGATGACCGATAGCCTCGGCGCCCCCAACCGTTCCAGCCTAGACTT
Organism: Calothrix sp. CBUCES-K 9914; assembly: GCF_059640475.1. Taxonomy (NCBI): domain Bacteria; kingdom Bacillati; phylum Cyanobacteriota; class Cyanophyceae; order Nostocales; family Calotrichaceae; genus Calothrix; species Calothrix sp. CBUCES-K 9914. The sequence goes on along the minus strand of NZ_JBXXZH010000035.1, from coordinate 2,279 downwards.
TGCCCTACTTCTCCAAATGTTGTGATAACTTCTTCATAGTCAGGTGCCGATGCCGTGTTTTGTTGTAGTGCCTTCAACTCTTCTTGTTGCTTAACGCTAATTGTCCTTAGTTGAATTAATTCCTTATCCTTTAACTCGACAACATTTTGTAGGCGTTCGACTTGTGCCATTAACGGCGCAATAGTTTTTTCTAGGTCTGAGTTAATAACTTTGGCTGCTTGGGCGTTAAAAGTGTTACCCCAGTTATTTGCACTGGCGCCTTCCAATGCTTTTTCTAGCTCTGCGACTCGTTGTTCTAATTTTTGGTTTTCGACTTGTAGCGCGTGGACTGATTGTAGTTCCTCTTCTTTAGCCGCGAGTTGCTCAATTAATGCTTGTTTTGCTTGTACCAATTTTTGAGCATGTTGTTCGGCTGCGACAAGCTCGCGTTTTGCTGCTTGTAGCGCCGCATCCCGAATTTCTATAAACCGCCCCTGTTCTTCTTCAGCTTTTTCTCTATCCCGTTGTTCTAAAGCGGAAGCTATTTTTTCCTCCACTTGTTCGAGCGTGAACAATTGCTTGGAAGTACTGGAATTATTAACTTGTTTAGTTTCTGGTTGTAATTGGTTTTCTTTGAATAAATTTTTGACCTCCATTCCTTGAGCCACGGTGTTATCTAGTAACACCCAAAATGAATCAGACTGCTGGGACATGATAATGCCTCTATGACCAGCCCAAATTTTATCGCGCGTTACTATTACTCTTACTCCAGGAACAAGAGGAGTGGGAGAGTGGGAGAGTGAGGGAGTGGGGGAACTAGAGAGTGAGGGAGTGAAGGAGTGAGGGAGTGAGGGTGGGGAATCAATTTGACTTTTGTCATTTTCTAATCCTTGTTTAGCTGTTACTCTCCCTTTCTCCCTCTCTCTCTCGCTCCCTCCCTCCTTCACTTGTTGTGCTGTTTTCTTACCTGTCTGTACTAATTCTTTTATCAAGTCGATGCTGACTTTGGTTAATTGGCGAAGTGCCGAAACACTCCACTTTTGAACATTTTGACGCACAAGGCGCTGTATTTTTGGAGCGAGCTTTTCAAACCAACCCCATATTTCCATCGCTGAGGTTGCTAAATAGCGGGAGCTACCCCAATCATTACTTTTAAGCCATTCTTCAAATACCTTCTTCCCGTCAGGGCATTTGGAGAGACAATCGAAGTAAAAATTTTGTAGAGACTGCCCAACACCAAGCAGACCATCAAAGCTTTGACGCACAAAACCAAAAAAACTTCCCAGAGTCGCTTTTGCTGTGTTTTGTAAGCTGGGTTCGTTAAATCGCGCGTAGTCAAAGTTATATTCCAAGTTTAATGGCACGTTTAAGAGAGGCGCCTTGTCGTCTTCTGTTATCAAGTGCATAATGAAAAATATCCCTTTTACTTGGTATGGGGAGCAAAGCCCTCCGAGAGATTGCGAGTCTGGTACGGGGGGTTTTGCCGTTTCAATAATTATACCTAAAATAAAACCTTTAAGTTTAACTTTATTTCACTCTTTAAAATTATTTACATTTTCAGGAAGTAATTTATCAATTTCCCATATAGTATCCAGCAAGCGGAAATACATCCGTGCTAACTTAGGTACATCACTTGGAGTTGATAACCAATTGCTACAAGTATCTTCGTTGTAGCCTGTCAAGGAAGCCAAAAACTCGCAGCACTCTTTGCGATAGCCGTATTCTCCTGGCTTAAAGTTGCTTTTTCTTGGAACCCACTTGGCACAAAAATCTTTTGGTTCCAAGGGTTCAAACATTATTTCATCTCTGAATGTACCTGGGGCTTGAGAAAAGATTTGTTTCATCAAGTTAATGGTGTGAGCTAGGGCGAGCATCCTAGGCAGATAACTTGGGCGTTCTGAAAAATCCGAACCCCAATTGATATCAATAGTCGTTCCCTTAACTCCTGATACTCTGGCAAGCTCGCGAATGCAAGCTGCCCTATAACCCCGTTCCCCAGGCTTTTTATCCTGATAAATCGGTACCCATTTACGACAATATTCTTCTGGCTCCAAAGGTGTCTCCAATTGTTCCTACCTTTAGATATTGCAGCAAATGGCAAATAAAGTCTTATTTAAACTGGACAATTTTCGGAAAAATACTAATAAAAAAATAGTATTTTTCCCATGATTGTAAGCAATCTGGTAGCCACAAATGTATACAGCACATTATATCGAATTATGGGAATAGGGGAACAGGGGAATAAGAGCATATGGGAATAGTGATTCAATGGGAACATACCATGCCAAAATGAATGGCAT
>NZ_JBXXZH010000034.1:0-52325 GCF_059640475.1 Calothrix sp. CBUCES-K 9914 | reverse complement strand
ACAAACTCTCCTGCTTGCTGCCAGTTGGTTCCTAAACGCGACATTCCTGTATCGAGCTTAATATGTACAGGTAAACAATGTTGATTATCAATGGCTTCCAAAACGTCGGAAAAAACTAAAGCTTGTTTTGGACTGCATAACGTTGGTTGAAGTTGCCAACTCGCTATCGCATGAATTTGTTCGGTGGTTTGTGCGGCGCCTAGTAATAGAATTGGTGCAGTAATACCAGCTTCGCGCAGTTGGATACCTTCTGGAACTGTTGCAACTCCTAACCAACTTGCTCCAGCTTCGAGTGCAGAAGAAGCAATTATAACTGCTCCATGACCGTAACCATCAGCTTTCACGACCGCCATTAACTGCGTTTGCTTACCTAGTAAAGAACGCAACTGCTTAACATTATGCTCTACGGCGCCTAAATCAATTTCAACCCACGCACGCTGCTGCATCCAAGAATAGGTATTTCTTTCCTTTGGAGCAATGTCCAAGAACTGCTCATGGCTTAACATATCTATACAACTCCCTACACCACACAATAATTTCGGGTTTTAAATCTGGTTGTGAAACCGAATACTATATATATTCAATTCTCCAGCCGCAACTCCGAATAATCACGAAGTTTAACGCCCAAAACTAGATTCACACAAGAGCAAGTCGATATATCAATGTAACAATCTGTAACCAATTGTTAACCTGCTCAAAAATCTTTCTGAAAGAAGGAATGTAGCATATGTTACTTTGTACACAGGTAATAAAATTGAAGAAAAAGCAGCATTAGTAAAAGAAAACAAGCAATACTTAACCAAAGTCGGTGTACCAACAGTGTGTATAAAATATCTTAATATATCCAAAATTTCTGGTTATCCCAAGCTTTTTACGCGGCTTGATATATGTATAAATTGTGTTAGTATCGCAATCCTGATCGAATTCGTGTTAATATATGTAAAACTAATACCTTGAGCGTTTTTTAATCAATGGGGAAGGTTTTAGTATTAAACGCCTCTTACGAACCGCTTAACATCACAAGTTGGCGCCGTGCTGCTATCTTGCTGATTAAGGGCAAAGCAGAACAGGTTGAACATAACGGCAAATTTCTTTACGCTGACTTTCCACTGCCGACCGTCATCCGGTTAAGGCACTATGTCCGCGTCCCTTACAAAGAAATTCCATTAACCCGTCGAAATATATTGCACCGCGACGGGCATTCCTGTCAATACTGCGGGTACACCGGAGATGAATTGACACTTGACCATGTGATTCCACGCTCGCGCGGAGGTGGAGACAGCTGGGAAAACATTGTAACGGCGTGTGTTCGCTGCAATGTTAAAAAAGGCAGTCGAACGCCGCAAGAAGCGAACATGCCACTACGCCATACGCCTCGTCGTCCTTATAGTAGTCTCTATTTCGAGGTAAGTAAGCACCTCAAAACTGGGACGCATAAGGAATGGCAAAAATACGTCATCGGTTTATAGATTTACTACTTTATATTAAGAAATGTAAAGAAGTGAAATCCAATCGATAACGCTCGCACTGCGATGCGCTGTTTTGCGACGAACTTTTAGAGTTTAGCAGAGAATATCGTGGTAGGCAACTATTGCCTTGAAATATTTTTTGCTTGTGTACGTGTGGGTTAAGGGTTGGACATTGGGCGCCGATGTGTGGTGGCTGTCCAAAACGCGCTCTATTTGCGTGGAAGTTTTATAGCGTCTGGGTTTGGGTGTTCCTGGTATATTGGTGCTAAGAACAATGTATATTTATTGGTAGCGGTGATGTAGAAGACTGGCATAATATTAAGATGCCAAGCTTAGATATTTTTGCGAAAATTATAAGTGTGTGGCTAGCCCATTGAAGTATGGGTTGCTGGTTATCGTCTGGATTGTCCAACAAGTTAAGGAGCCTCACCCCAATCAAAAACAAATTCTTTATGCAACTAAATTCCTCCCTTTCTCAGCTTGAGAGTCTTACTTTGACAAACGATTCACATTCTGAAGAAACAGATATAGACCTTGATGTTCCCCTAGTCAGGCAACCCGTTGTGAATGGAACAACGGGTGAAAATGGATTGGGGCAGCGTAATGGCTGTTTAGCATATCAAAAATCCGAAGAACTACAGCATACACTAGCTGGGCGCCGACACGAGCGTCATTTAATAGTGTTGCAAGATTTTCCAGACCCAGATGCACTATCTTCGGCATGGACTTATCAGTTAATAGCACAGCAATATGATATAAAATGTGAAATTATTTACGGCGGGACATTAAGTCACCAGGAGAATATTGCGTTAGTAAAGCTAACAGGTTTACCAGCGCAGCGATGGACTCCACCAACTTTAAAAACAAAAGATTTATCTTCTTATCAAGGTTTTGTCTTAATCGATAACCAAGGAACGACTTCGCAGCTATTATCAGCAGTTCTGCAAGCGAGACTGCCGCTGATTGCCGTTATCGACCATCATAGTATACAAGGAGAACTCAAAGCTGAATTTACGGATATTCGTCCTTCGGTACGGGCAACCGCAACAATTTTTACCCAGTACCTGCAAACGGGTTTATTGACGCTTGACAGCAGCATCAGTCAACATGTTAAATGTGCTACTTCCTTGATGCATGGTTTGCGTTCCGATACAAATCGGTTAATGCAAGCACAGGAAGAGGATTTTATGGCAGCAGCGTATTTGAGTCGGTTTTATGATGCTCAACTGTTAAATACTGTATTACTAGCGAACCGCTCGAAGCGAGTGATGGATGTTATAGAGCGGTCGTTGAAAAATCGTATCGTTCAGAACAACTTTTCCATTGCTGGAGTTGGGTATCTACGCTATGACGACCGTGATGCTATCCCCCAAGCGGCAGATTTTCTTGTGACAGAAGAGAACGTTCATACAGCTGTAGTATATGGCATTGTTCACGACGAAGACGAAGAACTCGAAGTCGTGATTGGTTCGTTGCGAACGAGTAAGTTAACGCTAGACCCTGATGAGTTTATAAAAGAAGCTTTTGGGCAAGACAGTAGTGGAAGGTTTTTTGGTGGTGGACGTACTAGCGCAGGTGGTTTTGAAATTCCGATGGGCTTTTTGTCAGGAGGAAACGAAAACTCTAGTTATGCCAGAATGAAATGGGAAGTCTACGACTCGCAAATTAAGCAGAAGTTGTTGAGGCTTGTTAATCCTAAAGACAACCCTATTCAGTCTGAATAAAATTTTAATCAACCTAAGTAGAGACTTGAAAACCGGAGGTTTCCCCGAAGGGCAATTTACCTGCGGTACACTCCGCTCTGCACGTCTCTACATTTTGTGGTGAACGTTAGACACATATAGAGGAATAGGAAACAAATTTTTACTTGGCATGAAAATCCAACTTAACTTCGCTTCGTTATTCTCCCAATTTAAACTGCATCACTGGTGGTTTGGGATTTTGTTGTCGATAGCGATGGTTGCTCCTGCTCAAGCAGCGGTAATTTTGCGTATTGCAATTGAACAGAACGTTAAACAGGTAAGAGTCGGTAGTTCAACGACTGCGGTTTTAAAAGATGGTAGCGGTCGGACTTTGGGACAGTTACCTGCGATGAGTGCATATTTTGCTCAACCAGTACCTGGGGGTGGAGTTGCGCTCGATAAATGGCGTTCCGGTTTATTTTGGATTGAACCGACAGGAAAGGGATTTGTATATATTGGTGATAAGTGGTATCGAGGTAGAACTTTAGTAGTTCCAACAGGTCAAGGTTTAACTGCGGTCAATTGGGTAGATTTAGAAGAGTATCTTTACAGCGTTATTGGTGGTGAGATGGACTCGCGTTGGCCTTCTGAAGCGTTGAAAGCACAAGCTATTGCCGCGCGTACCTTTGCGATTTTTGAGCGTGAGAAACGTCGCAACGACCCAGTGTTTGATTTAGGAGACAGTCCAGACAAGTGGCAAATATATAAAGGAGTGATAAGTGAATCTCCCAGTACGTTAGATGCGGTTGATAAAACAGCAGGGCAAGTATTAACTTATAACAATCGAATAATTCTTTCAGTATTCCATGCTTGTTCGGGTGGACATACAGAGAATGTGGAAGACGTTTGGGGAAGTAAAGAACCTTACCTACGCGCGGTTCCAGACTTTGACCAAAACATTCCTGAATGTAGTTGGCAAAGAACTTTTTCAGCAGCAGAAATTAGTCAGCGCTTTCCTGAAATTGGAACAGCCAAACAAATGGTGGTAGATGCAGTATCGCAATTTGGAAGCGTTCGGTCATTGCGTATTGTTGGCGATAAAGGTACTAAGGTACTGCGTGGTGAAGATGTACGTACAGCATTGAAGTTAAGAAGTACCCGTTTTGCCGTTACTAACGTTCCCGGTGGTAATTTTTTACTTCAAGGAAGAGGTTATGGTCACGGTGTTGGCATGAGTCAATGGGGCGCCTATAATTTAGCATTACAACGCGCGAATCATTTGCAAATACTAGCTTATTACTTCCGAGGTGTAGCATTATCACCAATTAAAGCTAAATAGTGCTGAACTCTGAGTCCTGAGGAATGGAAGTAGGGTGCGTGACGCTATAACAATCGTAAAATCAAACTAATGAACGAGTAGCGTCACGCACCTTACAAGGCTCTTTCTTATAAAAAAGCGTTAAAATAGGCGCAAATAAGGTTAGTTTAGATTTACTATGACTGCACCTACAGAAATTCGTGAACGAGCAATAGCGTTGCTTGAAAAATTACCAGGAGAATCTTTAGAAAGGGCAGTTGAATTTTTAGAAGCCCTTTCTCATGAAGCTTTACAGGTATCAGAAGCGCCAAAGTCTAAAGTAGATGAAGCAGCTTTACTTCAAGTAATTCAAAAACGTTTGCCACCCGAACAACAAAACAGACTAGCTTACTTACGTCAGCGCAACGAAGATGAAGAAATTACAGACGCAGAGCATCAAGAACTCCTTACATATGTTGATCGCGTAGAACAACAAGATGCTTAACGTGTGGGAGCCTTGATTCAACTCGCCCAACTTCGCTCATGTGATGTAAAAATATTGATTGACGAATTTTTGCCTGAAGCTGTTATGGGTGTAATAGTCACAAACATTCTAAAATTAAGGGACTTGATCTAGAAACTAGAGAAAAAATTGCGCTGTATAATCCTCGGCAGCAAGTTTGGAGTGATCATTTTGAATGGAATGATGATTTTACACAGGTAATTGGCAAAACACCTTGTGGCAGAGCAACAGTTGATGCATTGCATTTAAATCGCTTTGGTGTTGTTAATCTACGTCGTTTGTTGAGGAGTGCAAATTTACATCCACCAGAGTAATATCATGTCCTGTTATATCCTAAGTTTAGTAAAGTCTTATATAAAAGGGCGGGCGCCTGTTGCCCACCCCACAAGATTGTTGATTTAATCTTAATTACCTTCTTCTAAATAATCTTGATTATCTTGTTCTAAACGTTTAATTTCTTGGTCGAGTAAATCGGTTTCTGTAGAGTAAGCTAGATTTTCGTTGCCAATGATTTTTTGGGCAGCGAATTGCTTCGCAAACTCGATTTTGTTTTGTAATTCTTGGCTGATATTAGATAGTAGTTTGGCACGAGATATTCGTTCGGAGTTCCTTTCGGTAATTTTGGTATTGCGCCATTGAATCCAGAAGTATCTAATTAATGGTATAACTAGAAATCCTGTACCGTAAGCTAATAGTAACCAGTAAATACCTTGGACAAACCCTACAAGTCCACCTAATTTGGCAGCGACAACACCACCACGCAGTAAACTACCAAGAACTAAGGCGCCAACGAAGTTAGCAATACCTAAACCAGCACTAAGCATAATTTGTCCAGAGTCAGCTGCACTGAACTTCCATTTAAACTCTTCTAGATAAGATGCTATGGCATGGCACCGTCGTTTAACTGCACTGACCTGTAATTCGGGGAAGTAGTAAACAATTTCTCCTTCTGGACTCACTTGTGGTTGACCGTTAAACCGCGTCAACGTCGGAAGCATGTAATCTTCGTATTCTTGCTGGTATTTTTCGCCGATGTTATCTAAGTATGGCGATATTTGTTCAGCAACAACGGCGCCACGATTATCACTGATAACAGTAGCAATTTCTTGCCATCGACGTTCTTCTAAGTTAGCATTTGGGTTGCCATCACCGAATAAGAACGAGAAAACAGCCTCAAAGAAATTTAGTTCACGCTTTTCACGGCGCCGTTCTCGATAATGCCTATCATAATTGGGAGTTAAGAACCACCAAAAATCAGGGAAGTAAAAGAAACCACCACCAGAGCTAGAACCCCAACTACGACCACCACCACCGTTGTCACGGTCGGACATCGCAGAAATTATAAGAATTATTGCAATGCTGATTAAAGCAATCGAAGCAACAAGAAAAATACCAAAAGAAATTCTAATTATGTAAAATAAAATACCCCAAATTTTATTCCACCATTCTTGCAACTTAAGCTTGAAGTACTTATCGCGCAAGACATCACGGAAGTTTTTAGGAAATAAGTATACAATGTCGCCAGTATCAGCAACTTGTAAATGACCTCCAGCATCAGAGGCTAAAGCTAACAAACCTTGATTGGCTTGTGCGACGTTTAAACCAACTTGGGTAGCGACATCACCAACGGTGACACGGTATCCCAATTGTTCAACAGCCCGCATTATCGAAGGATTGGGAGCCATTCTTGGTCTCCTGTAAAAAATAACTCTACTTCAAGTATAAAGTTTGATTTTTTCAGTGTGGGATACTCAAAGAATTAGCGTGCTTCTAGTTTTTTCACACGTCCCTCTAAAGTATTAACTTGCTGTTTGAGTTCCACTACGAGAGTTGCTAGCCTATCAAACATTTGGTCACGCTGTGTAGTGCGACGTGGGGTCGTCCGTGATGTTGTAGGGGCGCCTTGTTGTGAAGGCGAAGCGCTAAATCTCGCCTCTATGTTAGCCAAACGAGACTCCAGGCGATTAAAATCAGTTTCCAAATTATACAAGCGAGACTCAATCAACTGAGAAGAAGCAGTTCTTGCAAATAAACCACTCCAAAGGACGATGGCTAAAAATAACACCATTAACAATCGAGATAACATATCACTCAAATTTAAATAATATCTAAACTTTCGTTATGAGTCGCGAAAGTAGGGTGCGTGACGCCATAAGGAATTTCAACGTAGTTATAAGACTTGTAGCGTCACGCACCGACTCATAGTTGTGACAGTACTAAGGATTTAAATTACATCATATAAAAATTTTCAAAAGTATATATGTATCTTGGGATAGGTTTCAACTCCTAATAATGATTAATCCATATCCACTCTAATAACACCGATTTAAAATTAACCGCAAAGGGCACAAAGAAAAAGATAAGATTGAGAGTAAATATTCTACTGGAAAGAAAGTAATGTAGTATTTACAAATGATAGTTTCAATCCCTAGTAGGGATTAATAGAAGTTTAAACGGGTGGCATACTTTTAAGCCAGAGAAGTACGGTGCTGTTTCAATCCCTGATAGGGATTAATAGAAGTTTAAACCAATACTTCTTTATTTTGACGGCACCAATTATTGGCTGTTTCAATCCCTGATAGGGATTAATAGAAGTTTAAACGACAGCCCCAAGACCCAGCTAACAGGGAACGATGGAAACGTTTCAATCCCTGATAGGGATTAATAGAAGTTTAAACTCAAGTGCGTTGTCTCCGTCACTTTCGGATACGTTTCAATCCCTGATAGGGATTAATAGAAGTTTAAACTTGAATTTCTACACCCGCTGTCTTCATTTGGCGTTTCAATCCCTGATAGGGATTAATAGAAGTTTAAACTTTCTCATTGATTAGTTGCGTGATTTCTGCAATAGGTTTCAATCCCTGATAGGGATTAATAGAAGTTTAAACTTTATTAAATATTCTCAAGACTATGGTAGCACACGTTTCAATCCCTGATAGGGATTAATAGAAGTTTAAACGCTATAGCATATTCTTTATTGATTGATTTTGCTTTGACGTTTCAATCCCTGATAGGGATTAATAGAAGTTTAAACTTCAACCCATACACCCTTACGGTCGTTGGTTCGGTCGTTTCAATCCCTGATAGGGATTAATAGAAGTTTAAACGTTATAGTTTCGCGCGCGGTTTGGTCGAGGTGGTAGTTTCAATCCCTGATAGGGATTAATAGAAGTTTAAACAGCGGGCACCCAGAAATGGCTTTATATATAGTTCTCAAGGTTCGATTGCGCGGATGGGATAATCTTAGCATGGAAAATATTGGTTGTGTTAGGTCAAAATGGCTGAAAGCCAGTCTGGGCAAGGTGCGCGGGTGTTTTTTGATTTTTTTAGCTTCAAATCCTTATGGGGACTTGGATTGAGCCATTTTCCTTCAATCCTCTTTTTCCACACCTACCCCTCCGCGCATGATACCAAGTTGATGTTGATGAATCGTAGATCAGAGGATGTTTGAAAAAAGGATAATAGTCTTCCCTCTGTTAACTCTGTGCCTCTGTGGTGATAATTTTACCATAGGGACATATGGTGGGTGGTGCATTGTGGTTAGGTAAACTATTAATAACTTTGAACTTGATTTGCGATGATGCCTATTAAATTCAAATTCTCTAATATTTCTGTAGTTTGGGCAATCTCCGCACGGGTTATTTGACCGAGACGCGCGACTAGGACTATTGCATTACATAATGTTGCTAAGATTTGCGCGTCAACGGTGCCGAGAATTGGAGGAGCATCGACTAAAATTAAGTCGTAGCTTTGCTCAAATTCTGTTAGCAGTTGTTTCATTCGTCGCGAACTTAGTAATTTGACTGTATCTTCAAGCAAGGGTCCTGCTGTTAAAACATCTATTGAAGGATGTATTGGCTGGATGTAATCTTTGAATGGTGAATTAATGTCATCGACGAGCAATAGTGATAGTCCCCACTCGTTTGGAAGGTCGAGACATTTATGTAAACTGGGTTGACGTAAGTTTGCGTCTATTATTAGTACTCTGTGGTGTGTCCGCGCGGAACTGACGGCAAGTCCTAATGCTACCGTTGATTTTCCTTCACCTAACGAGGCAGATGTCACCATTAATGATTTATAAGGTAGAGGTGGGTTGAGAATTTGAATGTTTTGATATGCTATGTCTAATGTTTCGTGCGATGGTAGTGGAGCTATTTCTCGAAACGAGTCAGCGACTAAGGCTTTTGTATTGCGTAATGATGATAATGATATTCGTTTATTTTTGGAATGTCTTAATTTGGGCACTATTCCCAACAAACGTAGCTTGGTGATACGTTGCAATTCGTGTGTGGTGTATATCGAATCGTTGAGCAATTCTAAACTCAGAGCTGCAATAATACCAATTATTGGCGCCGCAATCAAACCACCACCTAATATAAACAAGCGACCGCTACCAGTATACACTCCACGCTCTGGCGCCTCCAACATTTTCCAGTCAAAACTACCTTGAGCAATTTTCAAAGAAAGTGACTGCTGTGCTTGCATTAATTGTTCGAGAGTTTTACGGTTGGTTTGAACTTCTCTTAGCAAACGGTTGTATTGTGCTATCAAAGCTGGATATTTTTCCAGTTCAGACTGTAAACGTTTCGCAGAATTTGCTAAACTTTTTTCACTCGCTTCTAAACCAAGCGCTGTTGTCTGCACTTGTACCAATTCTTCAGCAAGTCCAACATCAACTGCTGTCATTTGCCCTTCACCAAGCAATGACTCATTTTGATTAGATTGATTTAATGCTTGATTTATCGCTGCGTCAATTTCTGAATTTTCTAGCTGTGAAGTTTTCTTTCCTGTTTTATCTGAATTCGCGCGCGTTACCTCTTGTCGTAATAAAGCTAACTGATTTTCTCGCTTTTGGACTAGTTTCTGTACTACTGGAGAGTCATTAGTATAGCGGATTTGCTCCTGCGCTAAAGCTAACTCGGTTTTTTGAATTTCGTTTAGTAAAGTTTGATACCTTGTAGATTGACTCAACCGTGATGAAATTGTTGCACTACTTGGTGAATCTGCAAGTTTTTGCTGTATTGCTATGTATCTAGCTTGCACATCCTGTAATTGCGCGCGGGTTGTTTGTAACTGCTTTTGAGTTTCAGCTAGATTATCTAAAATGATTTTTGCCTGTGCTTCTGGGTCAAGTATATTATTTTTCTTGCGAAACGCTTCTAAATTACGTTCAGCAATTACAACATTATTCTTAACTCTGGGTAAACGTTCGTCTAAAAATGCCATTCCCTTTGTTAACCGCTGCTTTTGCTGCTCAATGTTATAATCTCGGTATACTTTAAATAGCGTTTGCAGTACTCGCTTTGTTTTAATAGCGTCGTGGTCTTTATATCTGATATCAAATACTTGGCTAGGTATACGATTTACCCCGTTACTTGCTTCAACGCGCGTTAACAAAAGAGGAGACTTTTGATATTTTTTACCTTTTATATCTTCAACTGTAATATTTGGATAATCTTCACGCAGTAACACTACAGCTTTTTGTATTAACTGATTACTTAGCATCAATTTTAACTGAGCAGTATAGTCAACTACATCTACATTCGAGTCAGTAGAAGAATCGCTATTTCCATCAGCTTGGTTGTTGCCCGACTTTATATTTGTATATAAATCAGGATCAACAAGTAGTTGCATATAGCTCTGGTAATTTGGTTTTGCCAGAATTGCCGCAACAGACGCTGCACTCATAACTATACCAGCTACACCTAATATGAAAAAGCGGCGCCGAATTAAAATTTTCAATAACTGTCTGAAATCAACTGCACTCGGTGAAGATATTGTTACTATTTCTTCCTGTTTAACACCGTTATTAGCCACATTCAAACCCCTTTTTTAAGTTAAACTAAGAAACCGGGTTTTCATACCAAGTTTTTATTTGATTGTAATATCTTGATAAAGAAACTCGGTTTCTCAAGAAGTCATCTAATTATATTATCAACTGTTAAGATGTCATCCGTAGATAGGCATAATACTAATTATACCTATAATCATACTCTTACTCTCTTCCTTTGCTTTCTTTGTCAACCTATTAACTCTGTGTACAGACGCGATTAATCGCGTCTGTACGTGTCTCTGTGGTAAAAAAAATCATTAACTTAAGTAAACCATTTGCTAGTTGTTGCATCAAATATAAAACTTACATTCTCAAAATCAAGAAAAAATCGTTCATCTAATAAACCGTAGAAGCGATATATTCTCGCTTTTTATGGTGCCATTAATTAAGATTTCCGACTTTTTAAAGAAGTCGGGAATTTGACCAGTTGCAGCTTCATATTAAATTGGTCTTAAGCATCAAGAGCGTGGTTGTTTAACTTTAAAAATAATATCTACGAATCAAGCAAATCAACGATGGGTGCTTTCGCATCAAGATAAAGATATTTTAACTTCGCTGTTTTGATTACCTAAAAAGTAAATATTTGTCAAGCACCCAAAGTTAAGTAATTTTGTTTATGAAGTTGAGCGTCGGCAAGAAAGTATCGAGAGCAAGAGCTTATTATTTTGGGCAGCGATAAGTCGTCCAGAAAATGAGGAAGCAGTTATTATATTTGTGGAGCGGTGTTATAAATAATTTTATAAATATTTATTACAAAAAGACTCGGAATATAAACTATATATAGTTGGCGCCAGTCCTTCGTCCGAAAATACAGAGACTAAAGGGTAAAAATATTATCATTACAGGGTTTATCGAAGACCAGACTGATTATTTTGAACGAGCTACAAGTCGAATTGTGCCACTACTTCGAGGTGCTGGAGTCAAATTAAAGACTCTGGAAATGTTGAAAGCTGGTATACCTGTGCTTAGTACTAGTATAGGCACTCCCAGGTGTTGAGCCTAGTAGAAAGTTATGGGTAAGTGATAATTTTGAGGAATGGATTAAATTCATTCTAGAATTTTCCAGCATGTAGTAGCATAAATGAATGATTAGTTTTTGATACGGCTGTTTTAAATAGACATGACATATACACCTGACGACCGTTTGGACTGGACTGAAGCTACACTCGATAGACAAGTTGATGTCAACGCTGATTTACGGACATCAGTTGAAATACTCCAAAATAAAAATGAATCTTTACAAGCGACTGTTGCGGACTTAAGATTTAAAGTCGAAGCTTTAATGTCTATCGCGCTGACGCAGCAAAAGAATTTTGGATTAATTGCCGAGGAGTTGAAGCAGCAAAAAATGGATATTGCCCAACTCCACAAATTTCAATTGAACACCGACAAAGCAATAGAAAAAATTGGAATGATTTTAGAAAAAATGGTTATGCCACAAAGTAAAGTTTAATTTATGCTTATTTAGGAAAGAGCCATTGCACAACCTGCTAAATAGCCAGTTGTCCAAGCGCTTTGGAAATTAAAACCACCAGTAATACCATCTATATCTAACACCTCCCCAGCAAAGTGTAGTCCATTTACAAGTTTGCTTTCCATCGTTTTGAAATCAACTTCCTTGAGTTGGACACCACCACAGGTAACAAACTCATCTTTGAATACACCTTTACCGTTTACAGGAAATTGTCCAACGGTTAGTTCCTGAACGAGTAAATTTAGCTGTTTTTTTGAAAGTTCTGCCCAACGGGTTTCAGCTTCAACACCCGCGCGTGTTACCATATACTGCCAGAGACGATGAGGAATATCTACACCACGATGTAAAAAAATTGCGCGTCTCGGTACTTCTTCTTTAACAGCGAGTAGTTTTTGTCGTAACTCATCTTGATTTAAATTTGGCAACCAATTTATAGATAAGTTTGCCTGGTATTTACTAGAATGCAGTAAACGGGCGCCCCATGCGGAAAGTTTTAGTACAGCAGGGCCACTAACTCCCCAATGTGTAATCAATAATGGACCGACTTGTTCGAGTTGACCTTTATCAGGAATAGTCAAGCGTAGTTTAACAGGGTTAACGCTTACACCAGCCAATTGTCGCAAACTTTCGTCACGAACATTAAAGGTGAATAGTGAGGGAACAGGAGATTCAATACTGTGTCCCAGAGATTGAGCTATTCTATATCCAACTGGGTTACTGCCTGTCGCGAGGAGTAAACGGTCAGCTTCTAATGTATCACCCGATTTGAGCGTAACTTCAAAGCATCTATCAAATTTTACTGACGTTACAGCGGCGCCAACGCAAATCTTAACACCAACATGTTTGGCGGTTTGTATTAAACAATCAACAATAGTCTCCGAATTATCGGTAGTTGGAAACATTCTGCCATCAGCTTCAGTTTTTAGTTCAACACCATGCTTATTAAACCAAGTTACAGTATCTTGGGCTTGAAAGCGGGCAAAGGCGCCAATTAAAGCTTTACTTCCTCTAGGATAGTTTTGGGTCAACACTTTTGAGTCAAAGCAAGCGTGAGTGACATTACATCTTCCACCCCCAGAAACACGCACCTTCGACAATAGCTGTCCACCAGCTTCAAGTAAAATAATGGATGCTAGAGAATTTGTTCTAGCAGCAGCTATGGCGCCAAAAAAACCAGCGGCGCCACCTCCAATTACAACAATTCTTAAAGGTCGCAACTAAAAATCCCTATACAATTACAACATTCCAATATTAGGCTAGCTCGTTTTGTCGCATTTTGCTCTGTCAGAGGGAATCTTACCATCCAATCATCAACAACGTCAAAGATGAGGGCGCCAGTTTAACATCTGTCCTAAGTAGTCACCAGTAAATATTTACTTGGGAATATTTTGTTACTAAATATAAGCGGGAATCTACTCTTCGAGCATTTACAATGAGGTAACAACCTCAATATTACAGGAGGTGCAAGAATATGGTACGACAAGTTACACAAGAAGATACCGCCGATGATTTGGTAATTTATCCAGACAGCGACGGTGAATCGATGGCTCAGAATACACTACAGTTCAATTGGATTGTCAAGATTAAAGAAGGTTTAGAAATATTATTTGCTTCAATAGCGGATGTATTTGTTGCAGGAGACTTATTTTGGTATCCGGTCAAAGGCAACAATAAAATAAAGTACGCACCAGATGCAATGGTGGTGTTTGGTAGACCAAAAGGTTATAGAGGTTCGTACTTACAGTGGTTTGAAGGTAATATTGCACCACAAGTTGTGTTTGAAATATTATCACCGGGCAACACGCGGGAGGAAATGCGGCTAAAGCTAGATTTTTACGACAAATATGGCGTTGAGGAATATTATGTATACGACCCAGACAAAAACATACTAGAAGGTTGGCAACGTTCAGGTGAAAAACTCAAATCAATCAAAAATATGAACGGTTGGACTAGTCCGCGTTTGGGAATCAAGTTCATACTAACACCCATAACGCTAGAAATATATCGCCCAGACAACCGACTTTTTGCTTCTCCCGTAGAACTTGAGGAGCAAATTCAGTTTAAAGAACAGCAACGTCAACAAGCTGAACAGCAACGTCAACAAGCTGAACAGCAACGCCAACAAGCAGAGCAACGCGCCGAACAATTACAGCAGGAATTAGAACAAGAACGTCAGCGTTATCAAGAATTGTTGGCAAGATTACAAGAACGCGAAAATTAAAGGCGCCCCAAAAAATATTTGGTCGGATGTAACAAACAAACTATCCGTTACATCCGTTATATCCGTTGCCAGTAATTACCACATATTCTTACACTCGGCACCTAACCAACCAATCAAATTATCTTTTTGACTTGAGTTCAATTTATCTACAAGTTTTAATTGATACTTAGTTGAAATTGGAGAAGTTAGAGTGACGTTGTAGTTACAAAGCTGGTCTTGGTGGAAAACAGTTACTTGTACAGTATGGTTTGGTTGGTAATCTTTGAGACGTTCACTTAACCCACTGGCGCCAACTTTAATACCATCAATAGCTAATAGTTCATCACCTGGATCAATACCAGAAATTTGTGCAGGAGAACCAGATTCAACAAATTTAATAACCTCTCTACCGTTTTCGGTGCAAACTCTTATACCCAAATAAGGTTCATCATCACAGTCACCTGCTAAATACAAACCAAATGGTTCAAGGTAGCTATTAAACGGCAAATCCTCCAAACCATCAATATAACGTTTGAAGAAATCTGTTAAATCATTACCAGCTACTGACTCGATCACAAATTGTAGCTGTTGCGGAGTAAAGCCAATTTCGTCTTTACCAAATTGCTCCCACATTTTAACGAGAACGTTATCGAAGGAACGTTGATTCTTATAGCGCGCGCGAATCATTAAGTCAAGTAGTAGCGATACCATTTCCCCTTTCAAGTAGTAGGAAATTTGGGAATTACCACTGTTGGCATCCGGACGATATAATTTGATCCATGCATCAAAACTCGATTCAGATAAAAGTTGAACTTTACGCCCCGGAGTATTTAGATACCTACTAATTTCTTTACTTAGATGCGATAAATATGATTTAGCATCGTAAATTCCTGCTCGTAAAGGAATTAACAGGTCGTAATAGCTTGTAGTGCCTTCACAAAACCAAAGTGATGGTGTATAGTTTTCTGCATCGTAGTCAAAAACTTCTAGAGCTTTTGGACGAATTCGCTTAACGTTCCATAGATGAAAGAATTCGTGAGCAACAAGCTGTAAAAATCGTTCGTATTTATCTTTGTCTCGAAAACCAAATCTTTGATAAATTAATGAGCATGAGTCTTTATGCTCTAAACCGCCGTAAGCTTGGGATAATAAATGTAGTATAAAAACGTATCGAGAGTAAGGTAAACCACCAAACATCTCAGCTTCAACTTTGATAATACGCTTGATATCGGTAATCATCTGTTCAACTTGATAATTACCCTGACCCCAAATAGCTAGTTCATGAGGTTTTCCCAATACCTCAAAGTTATATACTTGATGTACACCAATTTCAAACGGACTATCAACTAACGTATCAAAATCAGCCGCTCTCCAAGTATTGCTACGTCCTGATACAGGTGGCAAAGCAGTTGTCACGTGCCATTCAGGAGGTGCCACAATAGTGATATCTATTGGCTGTTTATCATAATCTGGTATTCTAAAAAATAATGCGGCGCCGTTGAAGTAAGCGTGTGTAGCGTCTAAATGATTAGTTCGCACCGATAATTCTGAAGCGAATACTTTATAACTAATAGTAGCTACAGAAACACCTTTAGTATCTACTTGCCAATGGTTCTTACTAATTTTGCGCGCTGACAAAGGTTTATCCTCAGCAAACGCTGTCAAATCCTGTAAATTTTTTGAGTACTCACGTACTAAATAAGAGCCAGGAGTCCAAACGGGGAATTTTAAATCGAGAACAGGTGAGGGACAGTTAGCAACCCGCAAAGTAACTTCATATAAATGGGTTTGTGGTTGCGGCATTGCCACTTGATAATGAATGCTGCTTGTTGAGAAATCTGTAGTATAATCGTTCAGGGTGGTGCCAGCGTCAGTTGCGATAAGTTCCGTCATTTCCGTTTAGGAGTGGTGAGTACAGTAGCCTAAGATTATACAATCAAGGCTTATTGGTAGAATATATATAGATATACTTTTAGTGTAGCGTTGAAGTACAGTCAGTGCGCTGATTACCTAAATAAGCTCTCTTTGGAGTTTTGGAGCGCGTTTCTACAATTTTCGAGCTAGATTCATTAATTGTTTAAGATTAACCAAGTGAATGACTTGTTTATGAGGGTCAATTTTTATCCATCCTTTCTCATGGAGTTTCTCCATAATTTTTTCAGTTTCATCAACACCTATTTCGGTGACATCAGCTAAGTCTTGAAAAGAAACATTAAAAATTTCTTTTCCAAGTTCTGAATCTTTTCCATAGTTATCACCGAGAGTGATTAAGGTATAAGCAAGTTTAACAGCAGGTGGTGAAGAGCGCATTTGTAAGCGCATGTTTACGTGTCGTAATCGTCGCACCATCATTTGTAACATGCGATGATGTAATTGAGAGTCTTTAAATAAAATTTGAATAAAGCAGTTTCGAGAGATACTTAGTAATTTTACAGGAGAAAGCGCGATAACATCTGTAGACCGAGGAGATTCATCTAGAATTGCCATTTCTCCAAAAAAGTCACCTTTGCCTAAAATTGCGAGCGCGCGGTAGTCTTCACTACTCATACGTCGGACTTTCACCCAACCGGAAACAACGAAATATACAGCATTTCCCCAGGAATCTTCCATTAACACCGCGCGTCCTGTTGGATATTCATGTTCGGTCGCAACATTTAACATCCACTCTATTGTTTGCGGACTAGCTGTACTTAATAAGGGAAAAGTTTCACTAAAAATAGTCGTCAGCATGAAAGTGGGTAGACATTAATAAATAGGTTGAAATAAATCGCTAAATTTTTAACGATTTTTTTAATATTTATATCGACTTGTATATACTTAACAACTAATATGACATTAGTCCTATTTTGATTAGAACACAAGTTATTAACTATTGATATCGGAGGTTTTACGGAAGTTTTTAGCGGTCATTCTCAGAGGAAGTTAAATTTTTGATTTGATTATCCAGGTTATCTAATAGGCGATTTAATGTTTTTAAAGCCTCAAACTGCTCACTACTCGTGTTACGGCTTTGTAACAGTCTTTCCTGTAACTCGTGTAATTTGAAACTCAGCTGCTGAGAAATACCCAAGGCATCACGACTAAGACGAGATAGCTGTTGCTGTTGATAAAATTTTAACGCTGCTCCTTTCAGAACTTGTAGCGTTGCTTCTTCACCGTACATTCCAGGCATTACTCGCAAACGCAACAGTAAACGTTGATTTTGATACATGTATTCTTTTTCAACTTGCTTCGGCTCTGATAACGTGGTTATACGTAAATTCGCGAATCGCTTCAGTTCGTTTAAGGCGCCTTGAAATACGGAGAGAGGTAATTTTTCCAAGACAGACTGCAATACACCGTTTTCACTCCAAAGAACTTTACCTTCGTAAGGAAGTCGTTCAAAATAAAGTCTGCCAATACCTCCGACAATTACTCTACCAAGTAATTCTTCTAAAAATTTCTTGGGTGGTAATGCTGCGAGTAATTCTACAGGAGTAAATTCATCGGGTGCAGGAACTGACAGAATGGGTATTTTTGTGGCTGAAACAGATTCCGCGTTTGCTTCTGGAGTTTGTTTGTGTGTAGTAGTTTTGATTTCTCTATAAATAATATTGCTATCAAGTACATTTGATGCGTTTGAGTTAACAAATGTATCAATAGTTGTACTAATATCCTTATTTATATCTGAATCTACATCTACGTGCGTTAATTCCTGGTGTGGTTTCTCTAATTGTTGAGCATGAGCTTGTGAATATTGACTGGGTAGGGGGATTTTCTTATTAGTCGAATGAGATGTATTTTTGTAATTTAAGTATGCCGAAAGTATGGAGCGATGAACCTCAGCATCCATAAGCTGAATCGTCAATGTACAGTTCACATACATTAAAATACGGTTAACGTATTCAAGGGCTACATCGTCGTTTGAGTTTACCATACCCAAAATTAAATTCTTGTCTTCAAATCGCAAGGGCAACATTTGATGGTAAAGGCAAGCTTCAAACGACAGAAAGCTCTCGATGAGTTGAAATATTTCTGATTTTACTGATTCAGTGTTCCACTCGAGCATTGTAGTGCCGGGTAACACTTGCTGGTTCATTGTCTCGGTATCAGTTGGTTTACCCTCTGAAGACAGCATAGTCCGATTGCCTGTGTATCCTACCATCCTATTCTTCCCAGAACTTATAGTCTAGTTAACAATCACCACTATAATTTCTGTATAAATTTAAAAAACTACAACTATCTTATTAAAAGAGGCACCCTTAACTTTAGGCGCCTCTCTTAAATTTCTCTGTGTAGAGACGCGATTAATCGCGTCTCTACGTGTCTCTGTGGTAAAAAAAGACCATAGCACGGACAAAAAAACCGAGAACCAGATTATTCTTCTGTTCGTAGAGCTTGTGCTGCAAGGTAAACTTTCGTCCATTCACCCATAGCTTGGTGAGCTTTGAGTTTCAAGGTCGGAGCAATAGCTTCAATAGATTCCCCAGCTTTGCGTAACTCAAGGATTCGTTTCTGAGTGGGGGTTAATTTTTCTAACAATTGCTGCCATTGTGCGGTAGCCAATCCAAAGTTATGCTCCATTAGGGAAGTTCCTAGCCAAACATCAACGAGTTCAGGCTTGTTTTTGAGCGCAAAAACACGCACAGCGTGATAGCTGATTTTTTCTCGCAGTCGGTATATTTCTTTAATGGGTTTGCTTAACTTTTTAGCAATGGCATCTTGTGACTTACCTTGTAAGTACATCCGCAACCACTGTACAGCTTCTTCGCCAAGATTTTCCTTTAAGTAGTTTTCAAATTCCTGTTTAACGTCATTCCGCAGGGTTTGCTGCTCTTCCAAATCTTGAGCTTCTTGATATTCAGCAATTGCTTGATTATCTGCCAAGTTGAGCCGATTATCATTATCGTCGCTTAAAACTTCTTCTGATACTAATTTTACTAAATCGCTGGTGGGAACCTGCGTCAACCCACCGCGCGAAGTGCGCCGTAAATAATTTACAAATCTGTATACTAGTAAGGGCTGGTTACGTATTGGACGCAAGCAATATTCTTCAATGCTGGCGAACAACAGCGCATTTTTCAGCCTTGGCTCCGAAGTAAACTTAGCGATAGCAGCCATTTGAGAAAGCATATAATTGTCGCTTTGCAGCAACTCTTGGATGACTTCCTGTAAAACATCGACGACGGAACGCTGACGGTCGCGACTTAAGGAAACCCAAGTTTGAATTTTGTTACGCAGTGTTGCTAACCCACCTAAACGAGTAATCAGGTTACGATAAGCAATGTCTCTACCTTTACCCAAATATCGCTGGTTTAAAATTCGCCAACGGTACTCCATTGCCTGCTTGGCGATATCTAAATCTTTTGGACTTAGTTCGTTGTAGCGGCTTCTGTCGGCTCCAAGTAACCAATTAATAATACTTTCTCGATTTGTTACACTTTGTTCGGGGCACTCAGCGTCTAAGCGCTGGCGCCAATATAAAGCTAATTTGTCCGCAACAGTTTCCATTGCGTTCTGGCGCTCCTCAAAACCCTGTCTTAAAGTTTGCATTACAACCCCCTGTTATCCCACTTAAAGTTTTTTAACTGGCAGTTGCACCCAACCAGCGATAATATTTGTGCTTCTGATTTGCCACTACACTCTTATTACGTGTCAACTTGTGTATCTTATGCAGTTTTTCTCAGATTTTTATTTTTTATTCTCATTTTAGGAGTGTAGACCCACGTGTTTTCGTGATATCTAGGCAATTTCTCATATGTACCATAGTATGAAGTTTTGTGGACATAGTTTTGTTAATATGTTACTTGAACTAGTTTCAGCTCGAACTCAGGATAATTCTGTAAGGTAAGAGAACCGCCTGCAATCGTGACGAAGCTTTGGCGCTTTAAGTTTCACGCTACTTTTGTCTCCGTATAAACTAAAATTAAAGCTGTCTTTTATACTATATACTTCGATTCTTACCAAATAGTTGTTTAATTAACAAAGATTTAGTAAAAGCAGAGCAAGTTCATAATTTAGGCAATCTTTAATAACTTTATAAGTAATTCTCTTTCAAACGCAGATAGCTTAAAAGTACCCATAAGGGTGATATCGAAGATTCCCGACTTTTGGTCTTGAGTTATCGGGAATCTGACAAGTGAATAATTTTTACTAACTTGTACTAACTTGTACTAACTTCTACGTACTATTGGATTCTCTACAGACATTCGATACTGTTCAACTTGGTCGTTGTAGGCAATAGGTAAAACAGCTTCGACATTTTCGTGAGGACGTGGAATGATAACCCACGACTCAAGAGTACCACCATGACAGCTTTCTGCGGCTTCGATCCCAGCAGACATTGCGGCTTTGACTTCCGAAACATCACCGCGAATATTTACTGTAAAGCGCGCGCTACCGACTCGTATATAACCAACGAGGGTGACTCGTCCAGCTTTAACCATAGCATCTGCTGCGGCAAGTACAGCAGGAAACCCCTTGGTTTCTAATGAGCCAACTGCCTGTAATGGCATTGAAAAATCTCCTATATCAATAAACGTATCAAACGTTAGAAATTAATTGTACAGCGTTGAGTGCTGAGTGCTGAGTAGAAAGTGTTAAGTGCTGAGTGCTGAGTGCTGAGTGCTGAGCGCACTCATAACTTAAAAGATGCGGAAAGGTTCCGACTTACTCGTGAAATGAATAGGCAGAATGGTTTCTACGTTTTCTGGGGGGTTTGGAATTATGTAGTAAGTAATAACTTGACCTCCAAAGGCTTCATTACCTGCTTCGATGCCAGATCCAACTGCACGCTCAACTTCTGCAACTTGTCCACGCACTACAACTATCATGCGCCCACTTTCTGCGATACCATAATAAACTATTGCAACTTCAGCAGATTTCACCATCGCGTCTGCTGCTGCTAGCACAGCGGGAAAACCCAGTGTTTCAATTGCTCCAACCGCTTGTGGCATCTCCTGCTCCACTACACATTTAAGAAAGTGAAATAATTATACTACTTTGAAAAGCAACTTCCTCAAGTAAATAATCTTAAAATCAGATATAATTTGATAGTTAGTTAATATTTGTGTGCTTTTACCGTAAATGTCTTCTTTTGGTGTAGAGCAATTTCCTAAATTCTTACCTGCTACAGTTGAGCAATTAGCCGAGGCAGCGTCAATAGCCATAGCGCAAAAAATCGAGCAAGCAGAAATTCCCACTCCACTTAGTAATCAACCAATTACCACTGCGTATGTACATCAAGGTAATGGTGGTACTCCCTTATTATTAATTCATGGATTTGATAGTTCAGCCTTAGAGTTTCGGCGCCTTTTACCACTTTTGAGTGCAAATAATGAAACTTGGGTAGTTGATTTATTAGGATTTGGATTTACTGATAGGCTTTTGGGTGTAAAATTTAGCCCAACAGCGATTAAAACACATTTATATCACTTTTGGAAAACTTTAATTAACAAACCAGTAATTTTAGTTGGTGCCTCAATGGGTGGCGCCGCAGCAATCGATTTTACTTTAACTTATCCAGAAGCAGTAGAAAAATTAGTACTAATAGACAGTGCAGGTTTAGTAAGTAGTTCGCCACTGGTGAAATTCATGTTCCCACCCTTGGATACCCTGGCAGCGAATTTTCTACGCAGTCCAAAAGTTCGTCAGAGTATATCGCGTGCGGCGTATAAGAATAAAGAATTAGCAACAATAGACGCTCAACTTTGTGCAACATTACACTTGGAAATGCCCAATTGGAACACAGCTTTGATTGCATTTACAAAAAGCGGTGGATACAATGCATTTAGATTCAAGAAACTATCAGAGATACGGCAGCCAACTTTAATATTATGGGGAGATTCGGATAAAATATTGGGGACTAAAGACGCACCTCGATTTAAACGCGCGATTCCTAACAGTAAATTAATTTGGATTCAAGATTCTGGACATGTTCCCCACCTTGAACAGCCAGAAGAAACGGCGCAACACCTTTTAGACTTTGTAAAAGAGATGATTTAACAATTCGGTGCGTAACGCTACAAGATTATTTGCTTCGCTGAAATATTGTTATAGCGTTACGCACCCTACATACATAATTTAAAGGGAAATGGGATATACCCACTCTTGATAATTAGGGTCACGATTTTCGGTTATTGCTGTAAACTTTTCTCGCAACTTTTCAGTTATCGGTTTACTCTCAGGCAACTTAAAATTCTCTATCTGAATAACAGGCAAAACCTTAGCAGCTGTACCACACAAAAAAACTTCATCAGCAATAAATAATTCAGATTTATCAATCGGTCTTTCTATAACCTTAAATCCTAAATCTCCAGCTAACCGCATTACACTATCGCGCGTAATACCTTCTAAAATATCTTGCTCAAAGCCAGGAGTAAATATTTGTCCATTCCGAACAATAAAAATATTCATTCCCGAAGCTTCACTAACCTTACCTTGGGAGTTCATCAAAATTGCCTCATCAAAACCAGACTCTACAGCTTCAGTCTTTGCTAACGATGAAGTAATATAAGCAGCGCTGATTTTACCACGCAATGGAAAACTTACATCAGTTTGACGATACCAAGAACTAATTCGACAGGTAACTCCCGCAGGAGATGAATATTCACCCAGTTCTAAACCATAAACAAAAAAGTCTTTCTTGATGTTATGCAGTCGTGGAGCTATTCCCAAATCAGCAGTATAAACGAAAGGACGAAGATAAAATGATGTTGAAGGTTGATTTTTCTTAATTAATTCAATAATCGTTTCTTGGATTTTATCGGCGGATATATCATAATGGAGAAATTTTGCACTCGTACTTAATCTTTGACAGTGACGGTCGAGCCTAAATAATAATATTCGTGTAGAATCCTGTGGGTCAGGTATACCACGTAACCCCCCCAAGGCGCCTGTTCCGTAATGTAAAGCATGAGTAGCTATAGAAATTTTTGCATCCGAAAAAGGTATAAATTGATCTTCAAAGTAAGCAATTGGTAAAAAATTGTACATGACAGCTATAGCTATTTAGTGTAAAGTGCTGAGTGCTGAGTGTTTAGTGCTGAGTAATTGATTTTACTTTTTGTTAAAAACCCTCGTGCTCATACAATCTAAAATACAGCGTTAATGATAAATCAAGAATAGTATAACTCACTCATAACTCATAACTCAGTACTCAGCACTCAGCACTCAGCACTCTTCTTAGTCGAGTAACCACATGGGAGAAGAAGAGTCGTTAGAAGAATGTGTTTGTTCTACTGAGGGTTGAACTTGTAACCTATCCAATGTACCGTATGATTTTCTGTACTGTACTGGCGCCTTTGTTAAAGCTGCTGGTTTTTGCTGTTGAGGTTGCTTTTGCTTTTCAAATGAAGCTATGGTTTGCTTTAACTCTTCAATTTCTGCTGTGAGTTCTGAATTTGCTTCTGCTAACTGTAAAGCGGTTTTCTTTGCTTCTTTAAGTTCTTTGCTCGAACGCTCAGACGCAGCTTTTTGCTCCGATAAAGCTTTTTCTGAAACCTCATACGCAGCTTTCTGCTCGGATAAGGCTGATTGTAACTTTTCTACCTTTTTTTGTAGACTCGCTTCTGAGTGACGAACTTGTGCTATTTGTTCATTCAGCTCTTGAATCGTTACTTCTAAATCAGCTTTGCTTAGATGAGAACCTTCTGTTGTTTCGTCTTTACTTTCCTCTTTACTATCCCATATACTATTTTGCGTACTACTTTCTTGAGTTTTACCTTTTGCTTTAGTTTTATTTGATTCTTCCGTATTAGTTTCCTGATTAATTACCTTGGTGGGAGAAACTTCATCTGAAGCTTCTACAGGTGTCGCAGTAACATCTATTACAGAAACTTCTTTAGTATCTTGGGCTGATACAGTATTTTTGTTTGCTTCTTCTTGTACTAAGTCAGCAAGTCTTCTTTTAGCCATTATTTTCTCCAGTCGCGCTGTATTTCTTCGGCGACGCGACGGTAGTCTGATTCTGCCTCGCGCCCATTTTTCCCACGCCATTGTGTAATTGCCACACCCTCAAGCGCCGCGCGTTCGTGGGCTTTGTAAATACGAACAAAGGCATTACAAGCAGGAATTCCTAATTGTAATAAAGTATTTTGAGCTTCCAGAGCTTCTCCTAAACTTCGTGTATCTACTTTTGTCAACAGAACTCGATAGGGCTTTCGCGCGGGAGTTACTGCTGTTTTTACTGTATCAACAAGCACAGCTAAATCCAGTGGTGCTGGAGGTGTGGGCAAAACAAGATAATCTGCAACGTCCACAACTGCTGCTAAAGAAGAGGACTGTAGCGCTGGAGGCGTATCTACTATTATTAAATCGTAACCTTTTATTGAGCGCAAATGACCTAAAAGTTTTGAATCTGTATCTTGGGATAGGTCAAACCCCATTCCATTCTGACTACGTCCAAACCACCAACTTGCCGAACCCTGAATATCAGCATCCACAAGAAGCACTGTGTGGTTACGAGACAAAGTTGCCGCCAGATTAATTGCGGTAGTAGTTTTACCAACTCCGCCTTTCCCATTTACGACCGCGATAATTTTCGGCACGCTCATACTCACTTCGGTGCTGACTAATAATAAATATACCGTGTTAGGGGAATTTTTGATTTTTGATTTTTGATTGGGTTGGGGGCGCCACAATAGAGTTAATAAGCGCGTACACTTGAGTTTTTACTATGGTACTTACCTACAACTTACCGGATGGTCCAAACACACCACCGATGCTACGTGTAATGAAGTTAGTTTTCCAGCCTATCAAGTACATGGAAGACTACGCCAAAACATATGGTGGTACTTTAACTTTACGTAATAAAAGCGGTAATCATATAGTTTACTTCAGTCATCCCCAAGCACTACAACAAATTTATACCGCCGAAGCTAGTTATTTTGAAGCAGGTAGAGGCAATCGATTTTTGAAGTTTTTAGTTGGCACCAACTCACTACTACTTCTGGATGGTGAGCGTCACTCCAGAGGTCGGCAACTCCTAACACCCCCATTTCATGGTGATAGAATGCGTGCGTATGGTTCGGCAATTCATCAAATTACGCTTTCTGTTATAGATTCTTGGGATAATAAACCTTTTGATATTCGTTCGTCAATGCAAGAAATATCCCTACGAGTAATATTAAGAGTTGTATTTGGTTTAGATGAAGGAGTCGTATTAGAAGAACTGCGACGAAAACTAAGTTCGCTTCTAGATTTTATGGGTTCCCCACTAATATCTAGTTCATTGTTCTTTACCTTTCTACAAACAGATTTTGGCACCTTGAGTCCGTGGGGTTGGATGAAACGCGAAATTAACAAAATTGACGAGCTAATTTATGCTTTAATACAAGAGCGCAAAGCTACTATGCATGAACATCGCCAAGACGTTTTAAGCTTAATGATGTCCGCGCGATACGAAGACGGTCAACCAATGTCTGATATCGAGTTACGCGACCAACTTGTAACTTTACTACTCGCTGGACATGAAACAACGGCATCAGCGTTAACGTGGGCTTTTTATTGGCTAGATATGCAACCAGAAACGCGCGATAAATTATTAAACGAATTAAATACACTTGATAGTACAAATGATAATATAGACACAACAGCAGTCAGTAAACTGCCTTATTTAACAGCAGTATGTCAAGAAACCTTGAGAATTTACCCACTTGTATTATCGGGTGTTTTTCGGAAACTTAAAACTCCAATTCAAATTATGGGTTATAACTTGCCCGAAGGAACTTTGATTGTTCCTGGGATATATATGGCTCACCACCGTGAAGAAACTTATCCAGAACCGAATAAATTTAAACCCGAAAGATTTTTAGAAAGACAATATTCTGCCTATGAATATATGCCTTTTGGTGGTGGCAGTCGTCGCTGTATTGGTTCAGCGTTTGCGATGCACGAAATGAAAATAGTTCTCGCAACAGTTTTATCTAAGTATCAGCTTTCACTGTTAAATAAGCGTCCCGTAAAACCAGCACGTCGCGGTTTAACTGTGGCAACCCCCGCAGGGATGAAAATGGTAGCGGTGCCGATTCTAAAAACGGCAAAAACTACTTTATATGTATAAAATTGTAGGTGGGGCTATGCCTCACTTACTTATTGACAGTGCAAAATATAAAGTCTCCAAGCATTATTTACTTTTGAGGACAGAGGACAATAGTTAATGAGTGAAATAGCAGAAAAACTTAAGCTTGAAGCTTCTCGACTTTCCATACAAGAGCGTGCTGATATTGCCCATTTTTTAATTAATTCTTTAGATGAAGAGGTAGATGAGGATGTAGAAGCAGCATGGGATGTAGAATTAACAAAAAGGTTAGAAGATATTCAGACTGGAAAAGCAGTTTATGAACCATTTTACAAAGTAATTTCTGAATTGCGAGAGAAGTATTCGTGAAATTTATCGTCATTCATACTGAAGCAAGAATTGAGCTTGAAGAATAGTTTTTTACACGTTTATTTAAACCAAACTGGCGCCAAGTTGTGTTTCTAATTCATCTAACAAGGTATTAACGTCTTTACCAAGCTGCTCAAAACAAAGGGGAGGCGCCGTTTCTGGCTCAAAGTAAATAAGTTTAACTTGGTCTTTGCCTATACCTATCATTAAAACTTCGACTTCAGGCTTATAATGTTTGATAAGTCCTAAAAGTTCCTGAAGACGGTTTTCTACTTTATCGTTTAAATTTTCAACTGCTGTCGATGGACAATATACGAAGTGTGGTGTGGGATGTAAATCTATGCCTATAGTTCCTTGACTACTACCATTTTCTAACCATAATCCCCATGATAAAGCTGCTAGTTCTAATTTTTGCTCTTTGACAAAGTTGTCTAGCTGATGCCGCCATTTGTTTTCGGGGGTTTCTGGTTGAGATGAAGTTGTAAACATAAATATTTTAGTAGTTTTAAGGATATAGCCAGTATATTATTTTAACCCCTTCGGGTAAGCTAACGGTTAATGTCGTCACTTAAAATCGACATTAATCCACCTGTACTGCGTTCTTCAAAGTAAGCTAATTCCAATTCTTGTAGATGATTGTAAGCGTCGAGGCGTAGATTGTGTTGAATCTGCTGCGATAAGTTTCGCCAAAGTCTTTTGTATAGGTACTCGAAAACTGATTCCAAGACCCAGACTATTACTGTAAAAAACGCTAGAATGGGAGACTGACCGAATATTGAATCTCTAATTCCTAAACTTGCTATTACAGAATCCTGTTTTTTAACCACTACGTCAACAGCAGTGCCAATTAAAACAGGCGGCGCCAAGTCAAAGATTTTGTTTAGAACCGAACAAATAGCTGCTAGCCAGATTTGTTTACGGTAAACAACACCATAATTTGACAGGCGTTGGAGTGGATGTAAGTCGCCAGTACGATTGTGAGATGCCCTAAAATGTTTAGATAGCGTAACCACAGCTATTCACAGAAGTGTGGATTATATTTTACTACGTTTGCTCTATCAAAGTACAACTTCTTTCATGGCATGTAAGTATAGATATAGAGTGGCAGGATAATCTATCAGGAGGGGAATTGAAAAATCTGCAATTTAGCGGTTGGCCAAGCGCTGTACTCGGAGTTTTATTTAGTATTATAGTACTATTAAGTCTGAATTCCTTTATCATAATTAATCCGGGACAAGCTGGGGTTATTAGTATATTAGGAAAGGCTAGAGACGGAGCATTGTTAGAGGGTATTCACCTCAAGCTGCCATTTATTTCAGTGATTGATGTATATGATTTGACGGTGCAGAAGTTTGAAGTACCAGGTGAGAGTTCCACAAAGGATTTGCAAACGCTTTCTGCTAGGTTTGCGATTAACTTTCAAATCGATCCTTTACAGATAGTAGAAATACGTAGAAAGCAGGGTACATTGGAAAACATTGTAGCTAAGATTATTGCTCCACAAACTCAGGAATCGTTTAAAATAGCAGCTGCACGGCGGACAGTCGAGGAGGCAATAACTCGACGTAGTGAACTCAAAGACGACTTTGATTTAGCTTTAAGCCAGCGACTGAGTAAATATGGAATAATTGTCTTAGATACGAGTGTGGTAGACCTAACTTTTTCTCCAGAATTTGCAAAAGCCGTGGAGGAGAAGCAAATTGCCGAACAGCGGGCACAACGAGCGGTTTATATCGCGAAAGAAGCTGAACAGGAAGCTCAAGCAGAAATTAATCGTGCCAAAGGTAAAGCAGAGGCTCAAAGACTTTTAGCTGAAACATTGAAAGCTCAAGGAGGACAGTTAGTTTTACAAAAGGAGGCTATTGAAGCATGGAAAACTGGCGGCGCCCAAATGCCAAAAGTTCTTGTGATGGGAGATAAAACTAGCGGTGTGCCATTTCTATTTAACCTCGGCAATATTCAATCATCTCCCTAATGTGATCAAATTGATTGGTCATAAGCGGCAAATTTCACAATAATACAGCACACAACTAGTCACTAATTAGAGGGATATGACAAGCCAACATCAAAGCAATATCACACTTCAAGACGCAAAGAAAATTCTCAACAAATTTAACTGCGTTGACGTTGCTCCAATAGTTAAGAGTTCGGAAAAACCCTTAATTCGCAGGGCATTGCTTGCTTTTACAAGGCTTTCAGATTACCAAATCTTGGGTATTTGCGCTGATACAGCCGAAGAAGGTTTATCTGCGATGAGAAGTTACTCATTAGCGTTTGGTTATGAACCACCAAGTAATTTGCCTGTTATTGAAGGACCTGTTTATATCAAGTTAAACGGTAAGAATGGTTTATGCTACCTTGATTCATATTCAGGGCATCATCGTGGCGTTTTGGTATCATGTCAGTCATACACCCAAAGTGGAATTAATGAGATGTACGGCCATTTACCCTTAGATTTATTTGATTAATCTTGTAGGGTAGGCATCCCTGCCTGCCCAGTATCCCTGCCTGCCCATAGTTTTCCAATGTCCAATATTTATCAGTTATGAGTCTTGTAACTTTACAATCAGTCAAAAAAGATTTCGGCATCAAAGAAATCTTGAGAGAAGCTAGTTTTAGCTTAGATGCTAACGATAAAGTTGGTTTAATTGGGACTAATGGTTCTGGAAAATCAACTTTACTAAAAATGATAGCTGGTATTGAGCCAGTAGACGGTGGACAAATAATAACTAACTCCGGCGCCAAAGTTATATATTTACCGCAGCAACCCGACGTTGATGAAAGTCGTACTGTTATAGAGCAGGTTTTTGCAGATAGCGGTGAGCAAATGACGCTGGTACGTGAATATGAGGAAATTTCTGAAAAATTAGCACATTATCCCGAAGATAGCCAGTTAATGTCACGTTTGTCTAGTGTAATGCAGCGAATGGATACAACTGGCGCCTGGGAATTGGAAACAAACGCTAAAATTATTCTCACTAAGTTAGGGATTAATGACTTTAATGTCAAGGTTGGTACACTATCTGGAGGTTATCGTAAAAGAATTGCTTTGGCAACAGCTTTACTCGCTGAACCAGATTTGTTATTAATGGATGAGCCAACTAACCACTTAGATGCGCTTTCGGTAGAGTGGTTACAAAGTTATTTAAATAAATATCGCGGTGCCTTATTATTAATTACACACGATAGATATTTCCTCGATAAAGTCACCAATCGCATCATCGAAATAGACCGAGGTGATATTTATACCTATTCTGGTAATTATTCATATTATCTAGAAAAGAAAGCTTTGGCTGAAGATTCCGCAGCTAGTACTCAGCGTAAATTCCAAGGTGTGTTACGACGTGAGTTAGAATGGTTGAAGCGCGGTCCCAAAGCACGTAGTACTAAGCAAAAAGCGCGCATTCAACGCATTGAAGCAATGCGGGAAACAGAGTTTAAACAAGGACAAGGCAAAGTCGATATTTCTACTGTTAGTAGACGTATTGGTAAAAAAGTTATTGAGTTAGAGCATGTTTCTAAAGCTTATAACGAGCGAACATTAATTAACGATTTTACTTATGAATTTAGTCCTGAAGACCGTATTGGCATAATTGGTGGTAACGGCGCCGGAAAATCCACCTTAATGAATATTATTACAGGAAAGGTACAGCCTGATGGGGGAACTGTAGATATTGGCGCCACAATTCATATAGGATATTTTGACCAGCATTCGGATGATTTACTTGCTGCCTTAAACGATTCGCAGCGCGTTATCGATTATATCAAAGAAGAAGGAGAGTTCATCAAAATATCCGATGGGACTCAAATTAGTGCATCTCAAATGTTGGAACGATTCTTATTCCCAGGTAATCAACAATATGCACCAATAAGTAAATTATCAGGTGGAGAAAAACGGCGCCTGTTTTTATTACGTATATTAATTAGCGCACCAAATGTACTGATATTAGACGAACCTACAAACGATTTAGATGTACAAACACTGGCAATATTGGAAGAGTATTTAGAAGATTTTACAGGTTCTGTAATTGTAGTTTCTCACGACCGATATTTTCTTGACCGTACAGTTGATACAATTTTTGCTTTAGAAGAAGGTGGAAATATCCGTCAGTACCCTGGTAATTATTCTGTATATCTCGACTATAAGAAGGCAGAAGAGGCACAACAAGTATTAGATGTCAAGGAAAAGCCAAAGAATAGTCAAGTAGAAGTTAAAGAAGTAAAACAAAATCAACCCAACAAAGAAACATCGAAAAAGCGCAGATTATCAAGTTGGGAAAAACGTGAATTTGAGCAACTCGAAAGCAAAATTGCTCAACTAGAAAAAGACAAAGCAGAAGCTGAAAAAGGAATGGCTAATGTTTCACCTGGTAATTACACTCAGGTACAAAAGCTATATGACACTGTTGAGGAACTTAAACGCGCGATAGATAAAGCCACAGAACGCTGGATGGAATTAGCTGAAATAGAATCGTAAGTTTTTTTGATTTTTCTTGCTCGTGTAAAGTAAGTCAGAATTTTGAATATCTGCCAGTGAAAGCATCAAGAAATTCCTACAAATGGTTCATCCAACAGGGTGAATACATTTGTCCCCATTAGGATTTAATCTAAAAATTAGGGGTCAGGGGTGAGGAGTAAGGAGCCACTTGAATGTAACATACAGATGAATAATTTGTAGTATGGCAAATAAATGTAAGATATTAATGAACCTGCTCGCAAGTGGTTTGATTTCAAGGGTGCCACTACTATAATAATTTCAATAATTTCATCATATTTCTCGGCGCCCGACTCCTAATTCCCTATCCTCTCTATACAGAACTATACAGATAAGGTTTGCTATTCGTTGTGAGTGAAGCTGTAAAAGCACAATTCCATTCTCATGTTGGTGTGTCGCTGCTAGAAAAAGTTGCTGCCAGTTTACCTGGGGTAATTTTCCAAGTTGTTCAACGTCATGACAACTCGTATGTTGTTTTATATACGAGCGACAGTTGTAAAGATTTGTGCGAATTAGAACCAGAAGCAGTAGAAAGTGATTTCTTAGTATTGCGTAATCTCATCCACCCGCAGGATATTGAGTCTTTTACACAATCGTTTCTAGTATCTAAGAATACTTTGTCTCCTTGGTGTTGGGAAGGTAGAATTGTTACACCAAGCAACAAACTTAAGTGGATACAAGTCACTTCACATCCAGATAAACAAGCTTCGGGGGATACTCTTTGGGAAGGTTTAGTCATGGATATAACAGTCCGCAAGTTAGCAGAGGAAAATTTACGCGCTTCAGAGGGACGATACAAAGCTATATTAAATGCGATTCCTGATTTAATATTTAGAATCAGCGGTAATGGTGAGTATATAGATTTTAAAGGGGAAGGAGCAAACGTTACTATCGCGCGCGAGCAAATCGTTGGTAAAAATCTATGGGACTTACTACCTTCTGAAGTTGCAAACGATAGTCATGCTGCAATTCGTAGAGCTATCACGTCACGAAGTGTACAAACCTGTGAGTATCAACTGCCTACACCAATTGGTATACGTGATTATGAAGCACGCTTAATAGTTAGTGGTCATGAAGAAATTTTAGCAATTGTCAGGGATATAACTGAGCGAAAGCAAGCGGAAGCACGATTACATATGACTTTATCCCGTAATCGCTTACTTACAGAAAGTTTAGCTAGAATTCGCAGGTCACTTAATCTCGAAGAAATTTTACAAACTACTGTCACCGAAGTCAGAAATTTTTTACAAGCTGACCGGGTTTTTATTACCTTGAATGATAGTACCCAGTCTAAAATCCTAGCCGAATCAGTAAACGCGCGCTATCCATCAGTACTTGATTGGAGAGAAGACGACCATCCTGATGAGTGTTTGTTTAATGAGTTAAAAACTTCATTGCTTATAAATCACGTTCGGGTAATTGAAGATATTACACTTTCACCAGCTTCTCCTAACCTTTTGGCACTATATCAAACGTTTCAGACTCAAGCAACTTTAGCCGTACCAATTATACTAGATGATGAATTATTCGGCGCCCTCATTGCAAATCAATGCTCAAGTCCGCGTTGTTGGCAACCAGCAGAAATTGATTTGCTCCAACAAATATCAGAACAGTTAGCAATTGCCATCCAACAAGCCCAATTATATAAAAAACTAGCACAGCGTCAGGAGAATCTTGAAGAGCTAGTCGCAGAAAGAACTGTCCAATTACAACAGAAAGTGCAAGAAATCCAAGAGCTAAATTGTATCAAAGATGTTGTACTGCATACAGTCTCCCACGACTTACGTACTTCAGTAATGGGCAACTTAATGGTACTTAATAACTTGTTGAAAGGAGGAACCCAACAGCAGTTAACTTCAACTCCTAACTCCTCACTTAGTAGAGACGTGATTAATCACGTCTCTACTAACTCCTTTATTTCTATTCCTCAAAGCATTTTAGAGCGAATGATTCAGGGTAACGAGCGGCAGATGGGAATGATTAATTCTTTGTTGGAAATTAATTCTGGTGATGCTAAAGATATGATAATGCATCAAGAACTTGTTCAGTTTGACACATTAATTGAGGCAATAGTTCAAGATTTAACATCGCTACTGACTCGTTATCAAGCACAATTGAATACACAGTTAAATTCTTTTGCTCGTAAAAATAAGCCTATCGTTCAAGC
Organism: Calothrix sp. CBUCES-K 9914; assembly: GCF_059640475.1. Lineage (NCBI taxonomy): Bacteria > Bacillati > Cyanobacteriota > Cyanophyceae > Nostocales > Calotrichaceae > Calothrix > Calothrix sp. CBUCES-K 9914. The sequence goes on along the minus strand of NZ_JBXXZH010000034.1, from coordinate 18,818 downwards.
CGACCAAGAGTTATTACGTAAAGTATTTGTATCTTTGTTAACCAATAGCTGTCAAAATAATCCACCCGGACTAACTTTTGTTATAAAAGCTAAGATGGATGGAGATAAAATCCGATGCATGATTCAAGATGACGGTATATGTATGAGTAAATCGGAGTGCGATAGTTTCTTTGATTTAAATGTACGCGACCCGCAAGACCGTTTATCAACTGCCACCAGTTTAAAATTATACATGTGTCGGCAAATTATCAAAGCACACGGTGGTGAAATTGGTGTGACTTCTAATCGTAAGCAAGGAGTAACTTATTGGTTCACATTACCTCTTAATTGATTTTAGATTTTGGATTACACTAATGGCTGACTTACTTGGAACCATACAACGGAGATGGAGACAAGCCGTTTCTACTTATATTCTACCCAAAACCAATATTTTAACTGTTAAATATGAAACATGGCGCCGTCACTTTTTGTGGCAGCGTTTACAATTATGGTTGTGGCTAGCACTATTTTGCATTCTAAGTTTCGTTATTCGCGATATCTACAATATATTCTCTCCATTGAGAGAACTTGCTGACCTTCCCAAGCACCTGATGCGTCAAACATTGCTTTTGAATTGCGCCATGTTATTAAGTATTACTATGTCATTAATAGTACATCGGAGTCGATATGGGCGCCGTCATCCCGGAGCATTATTTTTAGCTTCATCTTGGTCGATAAGTCTTGGACAGCAAATATTTAGTACATTAAAAGGATTTGCGCTTCCAGGTGTTTTTACTTGGTCATTACTCTTTTTGGGTCAAGCTGCTTTTATGCCAGTACGCTGGAGACTGCATCTTATTTCCCAAATTGTAGTGCTAATTTATTACTTTGGTGTAAATTTTGCCCTTGGTTTTAAAGTGTTGACACCAATATCAGACCAAGAACCAATATATAATGTAACATTAGTTTTATATATATTTTGGTTTTGTATTATATGTGACTTTAGCGTGTATTTATATGACCGATTACAATCACGCGAATTTAACGCGCGTAAACAGCTTGAGAAAGCGAATACAAAACTAAAATTAGCCGAAGCAAAATATCGTAGTATCTTCGAGAATGCGGTCGAAGGAATTTTTCAAAGCACACCCAACGGACGTTATATTACAGTAAATCCTGCACTCGCACAAATTTTAGGCTTTTCAACACCTGAACAAGTAATAGATTATTACAGTGATATTAGTAAGCAACTTTATATTATCCCAAATCGACGTGCCGAGTTTATTAGTTTAATCGAGAAGTATGGTAGCGTTTCTGAATTTGAATCGCAAATCTATCGTCGTAATGATTCTATATATCATAGCATTGTTTGGATTTCTGAAAAAGCATATGCTGTGCGCGATGACCGAGGAGATATATTATATTACGAAGGCATTATTGAGGATATTACTAAACGTAAGCGCGCGGAAGAAGCACTTCAAGAACAATTCGATTTCTTACAAGTTCTCATCGACACAATCCCGGCGCCTGTATATTATCAAAATGCCCAAGGATTATATGTAGGATGCAACAAATCTTTTGAAGCGTCAATTGGATTAAGTCGAGCAGATATTATCGGCAAAACGGTGTATGAAGTTGCACCAAAAGAACTCGCTGATAAGTATTATCAAGCAGATACACAGCTATTAGAAAAACATGAAGTTCAAACTTATGAAAGTTCGGTAGTTTATGCTGATAATAAAAAGCACGACGTAATATTTTACAAAGCAACTTTTACAAAAGTAGACGGCGCCTTGGGTGGTATAGTAGGGGTAATTTTAGATATAAGCGACAGAAAACGTACCGAAGAAGCGTTAAGAGTATTTATCCACGCTATTTCCCATGACTTACGCAACCCAGTTTTAGGGACTTTGATGGTACTAAAAAATTTACTAGGGGATAAGCAATCATCGGGGGTAACTGTGTCTCGTACAATTCTTGAAAGGATGCAACAAAGTAGTGAACGTCAGTTGAATTTAATCAACTCGCTAATGGAAGCACATGTCAGTGAGGTTCAAGGAATAGCATTACAATTACAACCGCTACATTTACATGAAGTCGTAGAAGACGCAGTTGCTGACCTACAACCAATGCTTACAGAAAACGAAGCAACTCTGATCAACTTAGTTGAGTCTAACTTACCACAAGTAAACGGTGACGCAACTCAACTTTGGAGGGTCTTTTCCAATATTATCGCCAACGCTGTCAAACACAACCCTCCAGGCTTAAATATTAGAGTCAACGCCAAAATTGAAGGCGCCAGTAATTATATTTATTGTACAGTTACCGACAATGGAGTTGGGTTAACACAGCAACAAAGTGAACACTTATTTGACCTATACTTCCGTGGAACAAACGCGCGTAGTTCACTTTCCCTAGGACTAGGGTTATATCTGTGTCAACAAATTATCAAAGCACACGGTGGTCAAATAGGTGTTAAAAGTACACCAAATGCTGGCGCCACCTTTTGGTGTACATTACCAATATATTCAGAAAATTCGTAGCATATCTGTCCCAGATGTGCGCTTTGTATACAAGCATTAATCAGCATTTTAAAGTATATATTACGTGTCAGTATAATAAGTGTCACAAGCAATAAAGTAGTAAATATATTTTTTGTAGTACTATTTTTCGTAACGCTGTCGGAGTATCCGTACTTTCCATCGGTGATAGCGAAACGAAGCGCAAAATACGGCTCTTGCGTACTTAGCGTGCTAATTTAGGGAAAAATAAGCTTAAAACTCTTGCTGGGCTTATCTTACAGCTATTATTACCTTCAGAACGGTATTCTTGTCCAAAATTAAAACTAAAAGCGTCTGTAAGCCTTGTAAATCAAGCATATTTATAGATTTTAATTAAAATTTAGCACGCTATGTACGATAGAACCATTTTTTATTTATTTTTAAAAGTATATTCTTTCAACACTCTATTTCTTCATCGTCCTGATTTTTTGCTTTTTCCTTGCTTGTAATCTTTTGTACTTCAAATTGAAGTGCGGAATGTGGGTTATATGCATCTAATCAGCATTCGTTATTTACGTAATGATGCGAACTTGAAGAAGCAGATTTAGTAGAAATTATGGGTTCATTAGATGATGTATCAGAATTCATTAATGGTAAACAAGCAATTACCAAAGAGCAAGCAAAAGCATTAGGAGAATTTTTTCACGTATCTGCGGAATTATTTATTTAAATTTTAAAAGATACGACGTGCGGAATTAATTCATTTAATTGATAAGTATGGTAATTTAACTGTATCAAAACGTTTCTAATTTCGCTACCTGCCATTATTTACTCTAAAAACTCTCGAACGGTTAAAATTTTAATTCCTCGGAATGGGTTTAATACTAATAAATCTTCATCACCAGTAATAATACACTCTACTTCACCAGCTATAGCCAATTCCAAATATTTATTGTCTTTTGGGTCTCGACATTCATTAACTTGTTCATTCACTTCAATAAATTCTGCAATTTGTATCAATTCCTCTATAAACGTTTGGCGCTTGGGTAGTGTAACATACTTATCAAATTTCGGTCGGAGTAAAACCTCCTCTACCTCTGTAAAAGTATCATTAGACATTAAAATAACGCCAATTTTTTGCACTTTGTCAAATACTTGATGAGGTTTGCTCTTGGTAGACAGCACAGCACTAACCAAAACATTCGTGTTTAGTACAAATCTACGATTACTACTCATCATTTAATAGAGACTCTAAAATTTCTGGTGTTAAACCTCGTCGTTCAGCCTCAGCGCTAATTTCATCCATAGTTTGTTGGATTTTTACAACAGCTTCCTGTCTTGTTCTAGTTGAAGATTTGAGTATAATCGCAATCTTAGTGTCAATTTGCTGACGCTCTTCTGGGGTTGCATTAAGATACACTTCGGCTGCATCAGATGGAACTTGAACGGTAATCTCTTGCTTATTAAGCATAGCGGTACTTCCTCAAACTTCTACTTAACTATCATAGCTCTGTTTAATATAGCTATCGGTTATCTGTATATATTAATAACGGCTATCTTCATAACCTGTTCTATGAGTATTGTTAAGATATATAAAGAAATGGAACATACTCTAGGTTGCGAAACTGAGGCGCCGCTTGGATATTGTACAGGTAGCATTGGAGAGGAAACCAGATGACAGCTTCTAAAGATCAACAATACGAAATTGTTAAGACAGATCGGGAATGGCAAAGTATCTTGACACCTGAACAGTACCGCGTGTTGAGAAAACACGGTACTGAAAGGGCTGGAACTAGTCTACTTGACAAAGAGTACGGGGAAGGTACTTACTATTGTGCCGGATGTGGACAAGCTTTGTTTACGTCTGATACAAAGTTTAACAGCGGTACTGGATGGCCTAGTTTCTTTAATCCTATTGAAGGTGCCATTGCAACGACTACCGATAAGTCGTTATTTATGACGCGCGTCGAAGTGCATTGCAGTCGTTGTGGTGGACACCTTGGACACGTATTCAACGATGGTCCAAAACCCACTGGTCAACGCTATTGCATGAATGGTGTCTCATTAAAGTTTGAACCAATCACACAATAATTAACTATCCTCGATAACCCGACTTTTTGGAAAAGTCGGGTTTTTGGTTATTTATGGGCGCCTTTCTCAAAATGTGAACCGTGGTTCACAGAAGAACTTGGGTGTAGTGATGTGAACCAATTATTGTGTTCATAAGTTGTTTAATAAACCACAAAGGCACAAAGTTCACAAAGAAAGAAGATTAAGTCAAGGGCAAAGCAATATTAAAGAATTTATGAGTACACCTTAACCACATCAAAGGAAAAATTCTGCAATGTGAACCACGGTTCACAGAAGAAATTGGGTGTTAAAAACAACGTGTACTTTTAGTCGGCTTTGCTCGTGTAGCCTCACCCTTCTAGGATACTGCTGGCGAATAGGGGGTAACACCCATTATTTCGTGAAAACAGTCGTGTAGAGACGCGTTCACGGAGTGTACCGCAGGTAAATTTCGCGTCTCTACATTTCCGGAAACAACGCAAAATCGTGAATGTGAGGGGCGATACCCCTGAATGACCAGCAGTATCCTTCTAGGGTGTGGGTGTAGGTGGAATGTAAATAATTTTGATCCAATCAAATCAAAATTAGAAGTTACACGTAATTTTATTCATAGCAGCCATAATTATATATGGCGTTCCATAAGCTCCAACTAAACATGTGTATTGATTTCGGACGAGAAATTTGTGGTCATCTAGAAACCGCAGAAACAAGGGAATGGCTTGTAACAAATGGTATCGGTGGTTATGCGTCGGGAACGGTAGCAGGTATACTAACTCGTCGTTACCACGGGTTATTAGTTGCAGCGCTCAAACCTCCACTCGGTCGAACTTTATTACTTACAAAGCTTGATGAAACTGCTTTATATGACAATCATACTTATCCATTGCACGCTAACCGTTGGGCTGATAATATTGTAAGTCCACAGGGTTTTCAACTTATTGAACGCTTTACTATTGAAGGTAGCATTCCAACATGGCGGTTTGCTTGTGCTGATGCATTACTAGAAAAGCGTGTTTGGATGCAGCAGGGAGAAAACACTACATATATTCAATATCATTTACACCGCGCGACTCAACCGTTGAAGTTAACGCTCAAAGCAATGGTTAACTACCGTGATTATCATAGTAGTACGCACGGTAACAGTTGGCATATGAATATCGAGTCTGTTGGACAAGGCATTAAAGTTATAGCATATCCTGGTGCGGCGCCGCTTTATTTGTTAACAGACCGTGGAGAAGTATCGCAATCTCACAACTGGTATTATGGTTTTGACTTGGCGGTTGAACGTTATCGAGGGTTGAATGATAGCGAAGACCATCTTCATGTCGGCACGTTTCAAGTTACCCTAGAAAAAGGAGAATCGCTAACCATCGTTGCTAGTACCGAAGATTTACAGCAATTTGATGGAGAAACTGCTCTTAAAACACGGCGCCAAAGTGAAAGTAAGTTACTCGGACTTTGGAAAAGCCATAACTCCTCAAAGTTTAAAGACTCCCCAGCTTGGATAAAACAGTTAGTGCTTGCAGCAGACCAATTTATTGTTGAACGTCCGGCGCCTGACGAACCTTATGGTAAAACTATAATCGCTGGCTATCATTGGTTTGGAGATTGGGGACGCGATACAATGATTAGTCTACCAGGATTGACACTCGCAACCGGAAGACCAGAAATCGCGCGCTTAATTTTGCGGACTTTCGCTAAATATATAGATAAAGGAATGTTGCCAAACCGCTTTCCAGATGCGGGTGAAGTTCCTGAATATAATACCGTTGATGCAACGCTGTGGTATTTTGAGGCACTGCGCGCTTATTATAATGATACCGAAGACGATGATTTAATCGAAGAACTATTTCCTGCCCTTGCAGATATTATCGACTGGCATAGTCGTGGAACTCGATACAATATTCATCTTGATGCCGCTGATGGATTATTATATGCTGGCGAGGAAGGAACACAGTTAACTTGGATGGATGCAAAAGTTGATAACTGGGTTGTAACACCGCGTATCGGGAAACCAGTTGAGATTAATGCCCTTTGGTACAATGCTTTAAGAACAATGGCTATCTTCGCGCGTCGCATTAGTAAACCACACCAAGAATATACAGCAATGGCAGACCGTACTCAATTACGATTTGCACGCTTTTGGAATTCGGAAAAAAATTATTGCTATGATGTTTTGGACACACCCAATGGTGATGACGCAACATTACGTCCAAACCAACTTTTCGCCGTTTCTTTATCTGAACCTTTACTTTCACAACCACAGCAACGCTCTATTGTAGACATTTGCGGGCGCCAATTATTAACTTCCTACGGTTTACGTTCTTTAACTCCCAATGATACTCATTATCAAGGTAATTACGGAGGAAATCAGTATCAAAGAGATGGTGCATATCATCAAGGAACAGTTTGGGGATGGTTACTAGGTGCATTTATTTCTGCCCACTTGCGCGCGTATGGAAACCGTGGCACTGCTCGTGAATTTTTAGAACCAATTGCAAATCATCTATATAATCATGGAATTGGAACTTTAAGCGAAATCTTTGACGGTGAGGCGCCTTTTACACCGCGCGGATGCATTACCCAAGCTTGGACAGTAGCAGAAATCTTGCGACTATGGTCAACCACCTCCTAACTCGTAAGGTGCGTTACGCTACTAGTTCATTGGTTTTATTTTACGATTGTTATGGCGTTACGCACCCTACCTAAATATAATACATAGTATTTTCCTGCCTAAGAGTATCACGCTGTTGACACAAATCCTGAATTGTGCGTCCTTGAAAAAAAGTTTTGATATTTTCGTTTCCTTGCTCCCAAACTTCATTAATAACCATTTTTTCAGGGGTTACACCTTCAGATTCTCCCTTGGTGGGTTTTCTCTCACCTTCAATAACAGCAATAACTTCTTGTAGAGAAATCTGTCTAGGTTCACGGACTAATATATAACCTCCCTTTGCCCCACGCACACTTTTGACAATTCCTTCACGACGCAAAGTTGAAAGAATTTGCTCCAAATATCGCTCTGGTAAAGAGTGACGAGCTGCAATCTCACCAATTTTAAGCGATTTTTCAAGACTGTAGCAGTCTGCTAGCTCTATTAATGCCAGTAGTGCGTATTCAACTCTAGAAGATAATTCCACAAAAACTCACATGCTATATTTTATATATTAATATAATACGGTTATCCGATAAAGATTAAGTGTCTTATCCTCTCGTTGCCAAAAATACCACATTATATTGTCAAAATTAATCAACGGTATGTTGAGCGAGTTGCAGTATTTTAAGGTAAAATTAACTTCATATCGTTTAAATATGAGTTGTTCATGAAATCTTTGACAAAGCAAAAGCCAGCTAAACTGCGCGCGCGACAGTTTGAGAAACGAACTTTCTTACCGCAACACGTAGATTTTTTGTGGAAAGTGGAAAGTGGCGTTGTGCGAACAGTGACATGGTTAGAAGATGGTACAATCGTGACTATTGGAGTTTGGGGCAAAGGTGATACAGTCGGTCACGCATTTTCTAAAAGTGAGCCATATGAAATTGAATGTTTAACGAAAGTGGAAGCAGTATCCTTTCCTCTTGAAACATGGCAGTCACTTTCAGATATACTGTTAGAACATGTTCAACAAGCTAAAGAGTTAATGGTCATTCGCAGCTACAAGACAGTAGAGATGATGGTCATGAAGTTGCTTATATGGCTATCCCAAAAATTTGGTCGTGATGTTGAGACAGGTAGATTAATTGATTTACGTCTGACCCATCAAGATATTGCAGAAATTTTAGGAACAACTCGTGTTACAGTCACGCGCGTTCTGACGCAGTTAGAAGAACAAGGTTTAATTCAGCGTTTACCTTTACAGTTGACAGTAGTGCAAGTACAGGATATGTGGCACTATGAAATTTAAGTCAATAAATTAAACTTTCTGTATCAGATACTGGACTAGCATTAATTAATACAGATAACCCCAGTTTCTCTAAGTACATTAAACTCGAATGAATTTGCTGTAATTGACCCCATATTTCTAACTCAAATAAACCATCATGATATGTATCATCAAGCAAGGCGCCTGTAATGTTTACGGTTAAACCAAAGTTAGATACCAACTCTGATATAATTGGCTTGCGTTGATATCTTTTTAATATTCCTAATTGTAATTTTAGTCTTGCTGTGTTATTATTTTTTATACTATCTACTTTTGTTGGTAATTTAGTTAGTTCGTTATCAGATAAGTATTCATGTAACTTTTGGTACTGGCTTTGATTATTAATTACAACATCATTAGTGATGATGTTGTGTGATGAAATAGTTTTTGATGCTTGACTCAGTTTTAACTGATTTGCTATTTCTAATTGCAGTATATCTACTCCTAAGATTTTTAAGTAAGAAAGACTGCTAGTTAATTTTTCAGGATTTCCAGATAGTTCAATATTAAACCAACCTTCATTACTGGCGCCTGATGGTAATGATGCAGCTATAATGTTGACTGTAAGACCATAGCGAGATGTAAGTCTAGATATTACAGGTTGTTTTTGATATCTACCTGGTAATTTAATTTGGGTTTGAATTGGTGTTACCATAACGAACCGCAAAGTACGCAAAGTATGCAAAGAAAGAAAGAAATGTAGAGATGCAATTAATTGCGTCCCTACAATATTTTACCAATTACCTAATTGATTTTCATCCCAAATTTCTAATTCTAAGCTGCGAAGGTAGGAAAGTCCATTCTGTATTTGTGTGTTGGTTCCTTGTAATTCTAAGTCGAACCAACCATCACCAACTGCGTTCCCTCCCAGAATAGCAGCTCGAATATTCACAACTAAACCGTTGTCGGAAACTAATTTAGAAATTACGGGTTCTTGATGATAGTCTTTGGGTATTCTAATGCGAATCCGTTTCGGTGCCTGTACATTTAGAGTATTGTTAGAATCAACTGCCATTTTGATTACTCCTACTCAAATTCTTTAATGCTCGTTTTCTTTTCGAGGATATCTTTCAACACTAAAGTCACTAACGCTAATAGCCCTAAAATTACCGCTGCTGAATAAGCTGCTTCTGTTTGATACTGTTTGTAAGCGTCTTCAACAAATAACGGTAAACTTTGCGTTTTACCTGCGATGTTTCCTGACACCACCGAGACAGCACCAAATTCTCCCATTGCCCTTGCATTTGTTAATATTAACCCATATAACAAACCCCAGCGTACATTTGGTAATGTTACACGCCAAAATATTTGCCAATCTTTGGCGCCTAATGTTCGAGCAGCTTCTTCTTGATCATGTCCTAATTCTTCCAATACTGGTATGACTTCCCGCGCGACAAATGGCATACTTACAAATGCACTAGCTAACACCATTGCTGGAAAAGCAAAGACGATTTTGATATCATGCTCGTTCAACCATCCACCAAGCCACCCATTACGTCCATAAAGCAGTACAATCATTAATCCTGCAACAACTGGCGATATGGAAAATGGTAAGTCAATAATACTCAGAATAAAAGCACGTCCGGGAAAGTTATTATTACGAGTTAGTGCCCAAGCTGCACATAGTCCAAATACAGTATTTACTGGTACACAAACTAGTGCTAATAATAAAGTTAACCAAGCAGCATGAAGAAAGTCTGGTTTTGTAAGATTAGACAGAAAAGGTCCAAAACCTTTATTAAAAGCATGGACAAAAACGTTAGCCGCTGGAATGTATAGAACTAATGATAAATATAGTATAGCTATCCCAATTAAAATTTTAGGCGCCAACCCACTTTTCTTTTGAGGCAAATTACTTCCTGTCATAACGTCTTCCCCAAGCTTGTAAAAGATTAATTCCTACAAGTAACACTAATGAAATAACTAGCAGCACTATACCAATAACCGTTGCACCCGCGTAGTCATACTGTTCCAGTCGTTGGAAAATCAGTACTGGTGCAATCAAATCTTTAAAAGGTGTGTTAGAAGCGATAATTACGGTTGAACCGAACTCACCCACCGCACGCGCGAAACCTAAAGCAACTCCAGTTAATATTGCTGGAAACAAAGGTGGTAAAATAACTCGCCAAAAAGTCTCAAACTCACTGGCGCCTAATGACCAAGCTGCTTGTTCAACATCGGTTTCCATTTCTTGCAGCACAGGTTGTACTGTTCGGACGACAAACGGTAAGGATATTAACGTCATCGCTATCCCTACACCCAAACGAGTAAAAGATATTTTTATTCCTAATGGTGCAAATAACGAACCAATCCAACCATTTTCGCTATATACTGTCGCTAACGTTAAACCTGCTACAGCAGTTGGTAAAGCAAACGGTATATCTACTGAAGCATCCACAATTCTTTTGAATGGGAAGTCATAGCGAACTAAAACCCAGGCAATTAAAGTACCAAATACTCCATTGAATAATGCAGTAATCACAGATGTTGTAAAGGTTACATCGTATGCTGACAGTGCAATTGGACTTGTGGCGATTTTCCAAAACTGGTCAGGAGGTACTGTTATTGCCTTGAGAAACATGGCAACTATTGGAATTAACAGCATCACCGTTAAGTATACTGCTGTAATTATCCACGTTATATGTATTTTTGGTAACTGCGATAAGAACCCTTTTTTAGGTGTTTTTTTCGGATTTAATCTCTGATATGAAGGAGGGGAGGATACAGCCATAGAATTTTGAGTTATAAGTTGTAGGTTGGGTGGAGGCTTTGCGGAACCCAACGTGCTGGGGTATATTTAGGTGCATGACGCTACTGGCTTTACGCTCCGTTTCAAAATTGTTGGTGGCGTCACGCACCCTACTTATTTTTTGCTTTGGATTTTATCGAAAATGGCGCCGTCTTCAAAGAATTTCTTCTGAACTTCACTCCATCCACCAAAGTCTTGAACTGTACCCAAGGTTTTGACGGTTGGATATTTGTCTTTGACTTCTTTGGTTTGTGCTACTGTTTCATCGGTTGGACGGAAACCAATTTTGGCAAATTCTTGCTGCGCTTCTGGTGTAAACAAATATTTGGTGAATGCTTCTGCGACTTCACGAGTACCATGTTTATCGACGTTTTTATCTACTATTGCAATAGGGTTGTCGATAGAGATGTTGACATCAGGAATGATTGCTTCTACTTTTTCCCCTTTTTGCTTGGCGAGAATCAATTCGTTTTCATAGTTAATTAAAGCATCTCCTTGCCCTTGTTTGAAGAACGCATCGGTCGCTTCACGAGCATCTTTAGCTAATAACTGTACATTTTTCGTGTAAACTCCTGTAACAAAGTCAGTGGCTTTTTGCTCGTCTCCACCTGCTTTAAGTACCGAATTCCACAATGCGAGGAAATTCCAACGCGCGACTCCTGATGTTTTGGGGTCTGCTGTAATTACCTTGACTCCATCTTTACCCAAATCAGCCCATGTTTTGATTCCCTTTGGATTACCAGCACGGGTTGCAATTGCTCCTACAGATTTAGAGACAATACCATTATTAGGAACTTCTTTCTCCCATCCCGGTTGTATCAACCCAGCTTTTTCGATTTTTTGTGTATCACCTGCTAATGCTAAATGAACTATATCAGCTTCTAGTCCATCAATGACGGCGCGCGTTTGTGAGCCGGAACCACCGTAACTTGTTTTAAAAGTGATGTTCTGATTCTTTTCCTGCTTCCACTTCTCAATAAACTTAGGAATAATCGCTTCGTGAGCAGCTTTAGTCACAGCAAAGGAAACCAAAGTTAACTCCACATCTTTGTTGTTAGCAGAAACCGGACTTGCGCCACCAGTAGGCGCCGACGCATCATTGCCACCACCACCAGAACAAGCGGCAACAGCCAAGCTTAGAAATGCTCCTACCAAGAATAAAGATAAAAATCCTTTCAATCCACTGTATCTAAACCCCGAAACTCCCTGCCTTAATACGTTTTGCCATTGTTTAGAAAAGCGGTGCCATGAATTCATTCAATTTACTCCTCTGAATCTACTGTTTTCTGATAGGGTATTTGTAATATCCGTTGATGGTCATAGATTACACATAATAGCAAAAAAAGGCAATAGGGAATCTACATATTCTGTATCAATTACATGTTGATTTTTTAACAAAGCCGATTTTATAAGGGTTTTAACTTATTTTGATTGTTATAGATTACACATAAGAGCAGAAAAATGCAATAGGGAATCTACATATTCTGTATCAATTACATGTTGATTTGATGACAAAATTAACGAGAGCAAGGGTTTTGGAGGCGCCGGAACTAGAAATAGCTTAAATAAACACCGTTATCTCTCAAAAGTTAGTCAACTTTTAATATCAATGCCTGAGAGAATATTTATAAGACTTCAAAGCAAGGTGCTTGCGATTCAAAGATATGAAGCTCGATACTGTTACAGATCAAACTAGTCCAGATCAAAAAAATCCAGACAAACAGAAAACACCTAGTTCCGACAAGGTGCGTGAACATTTAGCAAACGAACGTACATACTTAGCATGGATGCGAAGTGCCATATCACTTATTGGCTTTGGTGTAGTAATAGTACGTTTGCGCGCCTTACGTCCTCCAATGTCACCACAACTTCCGGGTAACGGTTGGAAATTGGGTTTAGCATTCTCAATAGTCGGTTTGCTAACAGTGTTGCTATCCACTCAACATTATCTAGCTGTTCGTAAAGACATAGACGCAGAAACTTATGAGCCTGGTGACAGATGGGTGATTCTTTCCAGCATGACAATCTTAATCTTAGGTATAGGAGTTATTTACTACTTCTTTACAGTTCCTCTAGAATTCATGAATAGTGTCATTGCCGAATAGGAAACATTCTTACTTAATCTCTCTTAATATTCTCTTTGTGTACAGACGCGATGTTCCTCGCGTCTCTACCGACTTTGTGTCAACAATAGTAAAAACGATTACCACTTTAATACAGAGTACGCACGCCCAAGATGGTCATAAACACTTAAAATAGGCGCCGCATTAGAATCATTGATAATAAGAGTAATAAAATATTATACGTGAATCTCGGTGTAAATTTTTATTTTAAGTTTAGGTGAAAAAGTCAAGATTTCAAGACATAAAGAAAAGTTATCATGTTGATGAGTCACTGAACATCAATTGAGTCAGATGATATTTTTGTTACTCAAGCCAAAAAATTGGTTTAACCGCTACAAGTCCAGTTCCTAGCAACATCTGCATTATGAATGTAAAAGCCTTCACAATTATGATGTAAAAATAGAATCTCCAGTCGCCGCATGAATCAAGTGGGGTTTATGTAAAGGCAAAAAGTAACCCATTGACCTTGACGACGAATAAATCATAAAAAGAGAATAGTTACTTCCTCGTAAACTCTTTAATACAGGAAGCATTTACCATGATGATGCTAAAAACCGAATCAATGACCACCGAAATCCAAACTTGTCTAGGCGCCATTACAGAGTGTCAAAAAGCTTGCATGGAAAGCATGGCTTATTGCATGTTACAAGGTGGTAAATATATAGATGTGAGCGTGATGAGCATAATGCGTGATTGCGCTGAGATGTGCATGATGTGCGCGAACATGATGCGCGGTAGTTCAGAATTCGTTGGACGCACTTGTATGCTCTGCTACCAAATATGTGAAAAGTGTGCAGCAGCGTGTGAAAACTGGAGTGACGACAAAAAGATAATGGAATGTATTGTCGCGTGCCGTAAATGTGCCCAGTACTGTAAAGTAATCGCATCAATATCAACAAACTAAACCTTCTCCACAATGTAGAGACGTGATATATCACGTCTCGATATCACGTCTTCTATTGCATTATCCAACCATATCATCCAAAAATCAATCAGCAAAACTTATAAGCATAATCATCAAAAGTATTTGATTTCATCAATCAAAGCAGCTAAATTAAAGCCATTCGGTTTTTAGCATCTTTTTGTTTACAGCAAAGAGATGAGCTGTGTGTTAGTGGCTATGAGTGAATTATCAACGCGCGCAAAATTTAAGTCTAAGCCCTCTTTCAGGGAAGGTAAATGCACTCTATGTGTATATCAAAATTTATTAAGATGCTTCTACCTTGTGCATGACAAGAGTCGGCATGACAGAAAGTAGTTTTAATAAACTAGTTTCCAACTTACCATGCCTAAGATGACATAAATTACAGATTTTAGAACTTTTTGAGGTATGACCTGACAAAGTTGGGCACCTATAATAACTCCGGGAACAGTACCTAACCAAATTGGTAAAACAATGTTCCAATCGACTGTTCCTAAAAGAATATGTCCAAAAGAAGTAAATGATAGTAAAATTGCTGCCTGTGCTAAGTCAGTACCGACTAACTTTTGAGTGTTAAGACGGAAAAAGCCAATTAGTGCCATAACAAATAGTGAACCAGATGACACGCTGGTCATTCCCACCATACACCCTAAGACTGCTCCCAAGGCTAAAGCCTGGATTTTTCCAACAAAGGTATTCAAGTCAAAATACGGCAACTCAGGCACCTGCCAGTCAGGTATAAACAGTTTCAGTAACAACTGCCCAAATCCTAATACCGTCACAACCAGAATCATGAACCCAATCAATCGCAGCAGTATTGAGTCCAGATTCAATCCAGTTTGTTCCAGATAATATAGAATACTTATTCCAAAAAGTGAACCGGGAACGCTTCCTAATGCTAACCACTTGACAATATTGCAATCAAGAGTTTGTTGCTGCCAATGCTTGAAACCTCCAACAACTTTCATCAAAGTCGCAGCAACAACATCAGAACTGACGGCAACAGCAGGTGGAACTTGAAAAACGAAAATCAACATCGGGGTGATAAGTGAAGCTCCACCAATTCCCGTTAGTCCTACAGTAATGCCGATGATAAAGCTAAGAAAAGGTAATAGTACTAAATCCATGAGTTTAAAGGAGAAGGGGAAAAGGGGAGGTTGTTGGGGTTATGGAAATAAATTCGGTACTTCAAGAATGTTGAAATAGAATAGCGCACAAATTATCAAGGTGTAGACGGTTGATGAAGCTAAACCCGTCAGTAACTCTTTTTTCAAATTACGTGTTGTAGGTTGGTTCTGAAATACGTCAATAACCCCTGCTTGCATCAGGACAATCCCTAAAATATTCGATATCCAGTACCCGACTATCGAACATGGTACTAGTAAAGAAGCATTGAACAAACTACACAGGTATCCAAAAGCGTAAGCAACCGGCATATTGAAAAATAAGTCATTCCACCAAGACAACGGCGAAAGCAAGTACCCTATAACCAGAAAAAAACCGCCTCTAATCTTTTTTAAAACGGCGGTGATACTAGCACTGTTATTTGCAACCTCTAGTACTGATGTTTGTGCAATGTCGTCGGCGCCTTGAGTGTTGTTCATGTGATACGTATTTCCGATTGGTTTACCGTAGTTTAATACAATTTAGCATAAAAATCTATTCGTAAATACACAAATCCGATATGCAAAATGTTGTATTAGTTACAACCTAGTAATTTGCAAGTGTATTTGAACACATTTTATGAGCAGATAGTAGACACGGCAAGCATCATAGAATACAATTACAGTCAACCAAGTCACAAAGTCAATGTTATATTTGATACCTTTATTTTTTTTAATAAAGGGAAATATGAAAATTTAGTGTGCCAGTAGTATGTAAATAGCAGGTGTTGTCAAACGAGTATTTTTTCAAAAGCTTTGGAAATTTTGCTTTGAAAGCGCTGACGGTGCTTGAGCATTAAGAAGGGTCGAACAATTTCGGCGCCAGTTGGGTGTCCATTACGGTTGTCAATAACGGTGACAGCGCGGAGTGTATCTAACTTGAGTTCTTTTTTCACCATCAATTCAGAAATAGCTCCGGCACCAACACCGCTTTCAACAACAGCTTTGACCATTTCCCCACTGTTAAGAACAGATATTATATTTAGCTGTGAGAAGTCTATACCCCAGTTCAAGAGTGAGTATTCAAACCATTGCTGGGTTCCCGAACCAGGTTCGCGCATTATCCAACCAGTATGAGTTATTTCTGTCAGACTGACTTCTGGATGTTCAAACCAGGGGTGTAGTCTGCCAACAACAATAAGTAGCTTATCTGTTCCAATGGTTTCTTGTTCTAAAGCATTTTGATATTGTGGTTGTACTTCTCCTTCGACTAAACCTAAGTCAAACTCCCCTCCAGCAGTCCCAGTAATGATTGTGTCTGCATTATTCAGGATGCATCGAATTGAAATTCCGGGATATATACTTTGAAACAAACTAATTTTTTCAGGCAACCAGTAATTACCTATCGTCAGACTTGCTCCTAACTTAAGTTCTCCTCGTTGTAACCCATTTAATTCGCGTAAACCGCGCTCAGTCAAATTTACCTGGTCTAAAATTTTGCGTGCTTCCTCCTGTAATAGTATCCCTGCTTCGGTAATCTCAATATGGCGCCCAATTCGATGGAAGAGTTTGACTGCATACCCCTCTTCCAAACTTTGAATAGCAGCACTCACAGCAGGTTGTGTGACATAAAGAGCTTCTGCTGCACGAGTAAAATGCAAATGTTCAGCTACCGCTAAGAAGATTCGTAGCTGGTCGAGTGTCATTCCTGCCATTTACGCATTCCCTGTATTTAATAACTTTTGCTTATTGATTTAAAAAAAAAGAATATTTGCTCTAAAAACTTTAGAAGGATAAATTTAAGCCATAGCTACACTCAATGCTTCAAAGGAGATTGTACCCTAGTTCCTTTGTTGGTTGAGTTGCATTTCTCCACTCAAACTGGGGCTGTTACCATTTTTACCTAGCGTGTTTGCTAGTGAGCATGAATCAACATGGAAGAATTAATCACATCATCTCTCACAGGAATAACAGCATTTACTGCAACGAATCTCGATGATTTAGTAATTCTGACGCTGTTTTTTTCGCAAGTCAACTCAACGTTTCGTAACCGACATATAGTTATCGGTCAGTATCTTGGGTTTGCCCTTTTAGTTCTCGTCAGTCTTCCTGGGTTTTTTGGTGGATTAATTTTACCTGACCGTTGGATTGGACTATTAGGACTGGCGCCTATTGCCATTGGCTTAAATCAATGGTTAAATCCACAAGATGATTCTTCTGAAGAAAAGAATGAGTCAGAAGAATCACAACCATCTTTTTTAAGTAGTTTTCTTTCTCCACAAGCTTATAGTGTTGCAGCGATTACTGTCGCAAACGGGAGTGATAACGTTAGCATTTACGTTCCGATATTTGCCAACAGCGAATTAACTCAACTAATTATAATTTTGATTGCCTTCTTTTCACTAGTAGCTGTTTGGTGCTATGGAAGTTTTATAATGAGCAAACAAGCATTCATTGCTAATATTTTAACGACCTACGGTAATCACCTCGTTCCATTTGTCTTGGTCGGACTTGGTATATTCATTATCTTAGAAAGTAATGCTCTATCACCGTTAGCTCTACTGGCAAGCAGTCTTTGCTTAATGGGTATAGTCAGAAAACCCACTACGGTGCCAGAGATAGAGGAAAGCTAACAGCAATATTTATATAATATGCATTGACGCAGAAATCACACGGCTATTAGAGTTAAATCTGATTAAATGTGAGCAGAAGTGAAAACATTTAAAACAGGTGATGCATCAGAGTAATTGGTAAATTCATAATTTATCCCTTTCAGATGTTAGCACAAAAGTTAAAAATGTACCAATTGATAATTAACACCTGTTTTACAACTATCTTTCGTAAGAGTTGAAAAAACATATTTTTGATTCTTTACGAAGGATTGTCATCATGGTAGTGGCAGAAGCTCGATTAACCTGTTAATTTGGTTTCTGTCATTTTTTTATAAATTTTTTATAAAACAACTGCACAATTACATTTATTTTCTCAGTAGATGAGGTAAAATAGTTTAGATTGAACATTCAACATCGAATTAATGTGTTAAATTAACAGACAGTAAAATTGAGCAATGAAAATTGATCAGTAATCTTTAAGATAATACTTCACTTTAAAAAAAGTACTAACAAGGAATAAAATATATAATTTTAGCGGGATAGGGGGGCAGATTGAATATTCTGGAATTTTCTTTACTGGTTTGGGTTGGTTCATTTAGTGCTGGTTTGATAGGCGCCTTAACAGGGTTAGGTGGAGGAGTAGTAATAGTTCCACTGTTAACATCAGTATTCGGTGTTGATATACGCTACGCAGTAGGCGCCTCACTAGTATCAGTCATCGCAACCTCATTAGGCGCCGCATCCACATACATCAAAAAAGGGTACACTAATCTAAGATTAGGGATGTTTCTAGAAGTAGCAACAACATTCGGAGCTATATTAGGAGCCTTAATAGC
>NZ_JBXXZH010000033.1:0-54913 GCF_059640475.1 Calothrix sp. CBUCES-K 9914 | reverse complement strand
GACAACATTTTTACTAATTTTTAAACCGTTCTGACTATTAGTTAACATCACAATTCCGGCGCCTAAATCTCTAGAAGCAAAAATAACACTTTTGAACGTTACAAGGTCGCCCCAATGCCAAAAGAAATTACCATTAGAAGCTTTTTCTAATCCCCAACCTAAACCCCAATCAAGTTTCTGATTAATGTTAATTTGGGGACTTAGCATATTTTTCAAGCTAGCTTCACTAAGTTTAGGACTATCAACTTTTCCCGGCGCCATCATGGCAATAATAAACTTAGCGTAATCATTAGCAGTAGTGCGTAAACTACCTGCTGCACTAGCTTTTTGAGGTTTACCCATTGGTTTGGGTTTTGCTTGACGGTCATGCCCATCAGAAGCAATTGTATTATAAGCAGGTTGCCAAATATAGCTACTGCTCTTCATTCCCAAGGGGTCTAAGAAGTTTTGCTGTAAATATTGAGCTAAAGGCATTTGAGTAATTTCTTCGATTACGTGTTGTAAATATAGAAAACCCTCTCCAGAATAGGCGAACTTTGTACCAGGCGCCCTCAAAATCTGCAAAGGTTCATCACCACTCCAATTAGGAAAACCAGTAGTATGCGATAAAACTCTTCGCAGTGTGATTAGTTTTAAACGAGGGTCAGAAATATAAGGTTTCGCAGTATAATCAGATAAAGGTGTATCTAATTCAAGCTGACCATGCTCAATCATTTTTAGCGCTGCATAACTAACAAATGGTTTACTCAACGAAGCAGCGGCAAATATAGTTTCATTATTAACAGGTTTTTTAGTAACTTGATTAGTAACACCAAAACCTCGACTCCAGAAAACTTCACCGTTTCTAATCACTGCAACAGAAAGACCAGGTATTAAAGCTTTTCGCATCAGCACAGGAACTTGTGCTTCTAAATTTGTAATCACCTTATCTGCTGCTAAGAGCGAACTATTGCGGAGCAAGCTAGCTAAGGTAAAGCTAGAGAGACCAACTAAAGCAGTTTTTGTAGAATTGAGGAATTGTCTGCGAGATAAAAGTTCGGACATGTGATTTTAGTAATTTATGACTGATGACGTAAGTATGCGTATTCCGGTTTCGTAAAAGTTACCAGAATCAATACTGCGTAGGTTTTGGATAATCCTACTAATCTGTGTCATTAGTTTTGGCTGGTTGGCGCCTTTTTTGAGAAATCACATTGTAGAGTCAGTATTAATTCGGTCTATACTATGTCGCATTTATTACAGTTGTTGCCAGGTCATTTAATTTAAATATATTTTTAATAGCTTGTTAGAAGTCTATTTTATGTCTTTAAGAAGATGAATTTAGCATATCAACTCAATTTTTAACTGTCAGAAAAAGTACTTATAACTTCCGTATGATGAATGTTGATTGCTCTCAATACAATATAGGTTTAATAATATTACTATTTTGGAGGCAAATAGATTTACCTGATAAAACGCAAATAACAACGAGATCTTTGAATGTAAGGAGAACAGAATGTTAGGAAGTACGTCTTCAGAAATGCTATACCGAGAATTGGGCAGTACAGGAGAGAGGGTTTCTGCCATTGGATTGGGTGGTTGGCATATCGGCTTGAACTATGTTGATGAGGAACTGGGTATTCGGATTGTTCGCGCGGCAATTGATCGCGGCATTACTTTTATGGATAACTGTTGGGATTACAACGATGGAGTCAGTGAGACTCGTATGGGGAAAGCGCTGCGCGATGGCTACCGCGACAAAATATTCTTAATGACGAAAATAGACGGTCGTTCCAAGCAAGCAGCTGCAAAACAAATAGACGAATCGCTGCAACGTCTGCAAGTCGATTATATTGATCTCGTCCAGCATCACGAAATCATCCGCTTTGAAGACCCGCATCGAGTATTTGACGAAGAGGGGGCAAATGCAGCCTTCATTGAAGCGCGCCAAGCTGGCAAACTGCGATACATTGGCTTCACTGGGCATAAAGACCCATATATTCACCTCCATATGCTCCAAGTTGCATCAGAACATGAGTTTAAATTTGATGCAGTTCAGTTACCGATTAATGTAATGGATGCCCACTATAGAAGTTTCACCAAGCTGGTCGTACCAGAACTAGTCAAACAAAACATTGGTATTCTAGGTATGAAAAGCTTGGCAAACGGTATTATTTTAAACTCAAAGACTGTAACAGCAATTGAGTGCTTGCATTATGCGCTGAATCAGCCTACATCGGTTGTGGTTGCCGGAATTGACAGCATGGAAATTCTCGACCAAGCGTTTGAAGCAGTGCGAACTTTCCAACCTATGAACGATGAAGAAGAGCAAGCGCTATTAGCAAAAACCGCTTCATCAGCAGCGCGCGGAGAATTTGAGCCATTCAAAACCTCATCAATTTTCGATGGCACTGCCCAAAATCCTGATTGGTTAGGAGAGGAGCCACAACGTATCCAACAGTTGATGCCAACGTGATACAAATTTAATACAAATCTGCATATAATAAAACACGTAGGGTGCGTGACGCTATGAACACGCTTTCAATGTAATTATTAAGACTTGTAGCGTCACGCACCAGCTTTGAATTAGCAACTACGCTCATACCCGCCTAGGGTTAAAACCTTAAGTCCATTAAAATGGACTGACTTTTTTAAGTAATATTAAAAACATGCTGAATTAAAATTAAGAATTAATACGTAGAGGTGCTGTTCGGTCAGGTAGGAATGCAGGCTTCATCGCATTGTTTTAAATTCGTTTTATATTTACCAGTATCGATGGCGCCTGTATGAGAAATTCTTCTATACCATAAACGGGTTAAAACTAAACTTTTCAATAAAATCAAAATCTTTCAGATGCTACCCTACGGGAAAACTGCGTTAACGTGCCTCAGCATGACATAAGTTCAGATTTTACCCGTTTGCAGTATATATACTTCATGCTTTTTTCGGGCGCCCAACATTTGGATATGCTTTTACGTACATATGAGCAAACTCTATATCTTCCTCAGATAAGTAAGGATAATCTTCAAGGATGACATTTGGATGCTCTCCTTGTTCAAGCATTACTCCAATACAGCGTACACTAAGCCTCGAACTTGGAAAAACAGTCTCTCCACCCATAATATTTGAGTCGGATACTAACTGTTTTTTCCATTCTTCAAAACGTGTAATTAGTTCTGGCATTTCTGTAGGCAGGAAGTTAAACATTTACTAGCTAAAGCAAATGCTATAGGCGCATCCAACAATCAAGAAACTAAGGCTAAATATTAACAGA
Source organism: Calothrix sp. CBUCES-K 9914 (assembly GCF_059640475.1). Classification (NCBI taxonomy): domain Bacteria; kingdom Bacillati; phylum Cyanobacteriota; class Cyanophyceae; order Nostocales; family Calotrichaceae; genus Calothrix; species Calothrix sp. CBUCES-K 9914. Next base: position 51,660 of record NZ_JBXXZH010000033.1, on the reverse strand, counting down.
ACAGGCACCCATTTACCGTAGATTTTACTTGATGTCGGTAATTACCTGAATCAGTCCAGTTTGAAAAGCAGCATCGTAAGTAATAACAGGCAAGTCTTCAAGTTCACCTTGAGCCATAATCATACGGTCAAACGGGTCTCGGTGATCAATTGGTAAACTTCCTGCTCTAAGCGCATGAACCGTAGTAATGGGAAGTTCGATAAATTTAGCTTGGTGCAATATTTGCGAATATTCCTCAACAAGTTCTTTGGCTTCGGGTAGTTTACCGATGCGGTACTTAGTAGCAATTTCCCAAGCGGAAACACTACTAACAATGATGCTATTATCTGGGTTTGCAATGATTTCTCGGCTCGAGGTGCGGAGTTTTGGGTCATCAAAAAGCCACCATAAAAAAATATGGGTATCGATGAGGTAGCTCATTCCCATTGCTGGAGTTCCTCTTCTGGCAGTGGTTCAAAGAAAGCATCACCGAGTTGCCCTTTCAATAAGCCAGGGGTGCGAGGTTGTTTAGGTTCCTGATCTAAACCTAATTTAAAGTCATGAATTAGGTCATAAAGTTCTGCTAATTTATCTTCAGGGATATCTTGCAGTTCTTGAACAATCTTCTGAATCAGCATAAGTCAAATATTGTTAATCAATATTTTTAAGCTTAAGAGTATTATATCCTAATTTTATAAATAAAAATATCACATAGATTTAAATTAATAAAAAGACTTAATTTAGAAAGTAAGCCTTTCTCTACCTTCATTAATTAAATTAACTTGTTTATTGCTTCTTTCGTTGCGGTTGGGCTGCAATTTGGGCATCTAGGTGTGCTATTAGTTTATCCATCATCTCGTTTGCATGAGCTATTTCCGTGCGAGTTTTCCTAAGATTTTCAAGGTGTTTAGCTCTTACTTCTGCTGGTGCAATTAATTTGTCCATTATAATCCTCAGTTATTGTAAGCGTGACTAGGCGCCCTAATCTATCAAACTCCAACATAGATATTACCTGTTGGAGTTTGCATTTTTAGTTTGTTACTCTATTTCGTTAATCCAGCTTTGAATTGCATTGAGTAAATTTGGCTGATTAGGTGGGAATCCTCGTAAGGGTGCTTCTAAAGCCTCGTCAGTTATCCAAGCAATACTCACCACATCAGTTATTTTACGACAAAAAGCTATAAGTTCTGGATTCGGCTGGCAATTATCAAAAATAAGGGCTAATTTTTGCGCTTGCAATTGGTTTTTAACTCTAGGAATAAAACGCTTAAGGTATAACGAGCATTTTGCAAGCAACCAAATCTCCACTACAGAAGGCACAATTAACTCACTGGCACCAAAAAGTTGGCACTGTTGAAGCAAACCGAATCATACAAGCATCCAAAAAACGTGGAACTATTATCCACGAACTTGTTTCAAAGCATCTTTTGGGTCAACCTTATTCCTGCCCTGATTTCGTTAGGCCTTACTGGGACAACTTGCAATACTGCTCGGTTAAGGACATAGCGTAGCCTGAAACCCTCATAATATCGTTGTTTATCATGCGAAAAAAAGCTTAACCGAGCAGTATTGGGACAACTTGTTGTTGAAACTAGACAATATCGATAATATTAGGCTGATTGAAGGAAACTTGTTTCACTGACAACGACTCGTTGTCAAATTGTGTGTTTTGTGGCGTTTTTTTACTAAATCTAGTATAACTACGGAGGTTTAAGACAGACTAAGTATCTTAATTTGTAAATACATAAATTATTTATCTTTATTAAATAAAAACCGTTTACAACATTACAACGATTAAAGGAGTTTTAAGAAATGAGAGAGTTTGGATTAACTCTGGAACAAACTAGAATCATGTTTAGCTACCAATATCAACTAGTGCTAGCAGATATAGAGTATGAAGAAAACTTTGATAAAAAAGCCTTAAAACGAGCATGGTTATCCATCTGGAAAGAGTCAACAGAGCTTTTTCTAAAGTCTCAGCTTTCAAATGAAAGTAATTCCAATTCTTCCTTTCACTTAATCACTGAGAGTGAATTACTTAAACAAATAGTTCAAAAAATTAATGCAGATACTGGAAACAAATTAAGCATTTACTTAATTTTATTAGAAACAACTCTTTTTAAACCATATTATCCTTTGGGCAATAGTGATGATGAAAAATTTAAATATTTAAAAATATCTGATGAGTATAAACTTACACATAAACTAATGGTTTTTGCTAAAACTTTAGGAATAGAGTCAGATATTGTTACACGTTTTAAGTCAAACTATAACGAAGCACTTAAAGGTATAAAAGGTGGTTTAAATCCTTGGTTATTAGGTGTAGTTGGAGCCGTATTACTAGCTATAGTAGCTGCATTTTTCACTCCTGCTATAGCAGCTTTGCTAGCACCTATATTAGCACCAGGTCTAACAGGCGCCGCAGCAGTGTCAGCCGTTTTAGCTGCTCTTGGAGGAGGTGCGATTGCTGCAGGTGGTTTTGGGATGGCAGGTGGCTTTGCAGTGTTGGTTGCTGGTGGTGCAATTCTTGGTGCTGGTGCTGGTGTTGGCGCCGGTGCTGTATTTGCTCAGTCTCCAGACTCAGCTTTAACACAAGCGGCAAAGCTGGAAGTAGTTATGAAAGAAATTGTACAGATTCAGAAAGATATTCGATTGGCTCAAGAAATTATTAAAGAACAAAAGCAAGCGATTCGCGCTCTTGAAGATCAACGAGATGACTTGCTTATTGAAAAAGAAAAGAACAAGCTAAGGATTGAAAATTTAGAAAAAGCAATTGAATATTTAAGAAATGCCTTAAAAAGAAATCAAGATTTACTGTAATTTCTATACTTATTTATGTTTGAAGTATTTGATTGGGATAAAGAGTTTGTAGAATCGTACAACAAAATGAAGGAAATTAACTTAAGTTTTAAAACAATTTATAAGGTTCAATGTCAAGAATCAGATAAATTGAATGAATTAGAGAATGAGATTAAAGAATTAGCTGAAAAGATAGGAGTTTCTTTATCATTAGTAGAAGAAATATTAGGTCAGCATTCCCAGCCATCTTATCAACCAATAAAATTGGAATGGGATGACGAGTTTTTCTTGAACAATAATCTTGTTATTGTTGAGGCGAGAGTTAAGGAAGAGGTTTTAAAAAATCCTGAACTTCTTCCTAGCCTATCGAATCTAGATTATATGATAGTTGGAATATCTGGTTTAGTTGCTGCTATTCTTGACTTTTTGATTGTTAAAATTCCCAAAAATGTTAATTATTTGGGAAAATATCAGCAAGAAGGGAGTAACTTTACACAATGGCTAAAAACACTAGGAGTTGATACAGAAGGAAAATTAAATAATTTTTTTAAATGGTGCGAGGATACTTGTAAAGTTCCTTATGACCAGAGCATAAATCCTAACATTAAAGGCTTTAGCCCCAAAACACATAGATTATTTAGTCTTGGGCATGACCCTTTATTTGGTCTAATATTTGGAACATTAGACATTCTCAATGGTACGATGACAGCTTTTGACGCTAATGGTAAACTCCACATTTTAAAGACATTTGACATGTCGTTGACAGATAAAGCTTTTGCTCCATTGATCTGGTTAGGACATATCGTTTCTGATTTGTGTACTAAAATGGGAATTCCTATACCTGGATGGGCTTTTACTCAACTTTTGCAAATTGGGTCTTTTGGCTCAGACAAGAGAACTATAGCGGAAATTTCTAGGTGGATGTATTTAAATGGTTATGACCTCAGACACTTTGTTTCAATGTCCGTTCCAGTTGCTGTCATCGAGTTAATTGTAAGAAGTTATCACTATTTATCATCTTTAGAAAGCCCAGAGCAGCTTCATAACTCAATACATAAATCTATTGCAACAAAAGAACTTGCTCAAATTCAATCCAAATTAAAACTTCATAAAATGCTGTTTATGGCTCATGCTATAGCAGTAAGTGGAAATGCTCTAAAGGTATTTACATACTCAGGCAATCCGTTGGTAATTAATCTTCCTCAATGGTTGGCTTTTATGAAAGAAAGCCTAAATATGTTACAAGCTGTTACTAGAGATAAAACACCTGAAATAATTGTTCGTAATCGTACAAAAATCAATGATGTATGGGAGGAAATTGAAGGTATATGAGTATTTTTATCTTAGTGCCAGAGGCAAGTATCAAAATGCTTATCACGTTTACTTTCTCTCTTAAAAAATTAAGGGTATTGATTGTCTTTGTCTAAATTTGATTGCAAACTAGGATTTTGAACTTTAATGTTAGAAGAATTAGACAAATCACTTGAGCCATCCGGTTTTTAGTAGTGCAGCAAAAGTTCGAGTTGCAGCGTACATCCCAACAGGGTATCGATACAAACTCTGTAGAAGCTCAAATACAACGTATTCGCACTGCTTTAAAACGCATCACCAACATAAATACTCACATCAATAAGCTGCGCGAAAGTAGTAACACAATTGCATCTGAAGTAGATTCCCTCAAACTTGAAATTAGAGATGCACTTGACTGTATAGAAGACTATATCAATGTATAAAATATAACTTATGTGGGATGGCATCCTTGTCCGTCCTTTTATTTATTTATAGGCAGGCAGGGATGCCTGCTCCACAAGAGGTCAATTACATGGGATGCTATATGATTGATTAGTTATTTTTGTAAATGTCTGTTAATTCTTCGGTTACTGTTACTGTTCCTGCTACTACTGCGAATCTGGGTGCAGGGTTTGATTGCATCGGCACCGCTTTAACGTTACACAACGATTTTAAGTTCACTGTGGTTGATGGTGAGACGCAAATTTTTGTTACTGGCGCCGAAGCTGCGCGCGTGGACACTATACATAAGGATAATCTGCTTTATCAAGCATATGTAAAACTGTATGAGCATCTTGGTAAAACACCCCCTGCTGTAAAAATAGAGATTGGTTTGGGTGTACCTCTCGCGCGTGGTTTAGGAAGTTCTGCGACTGCTATTGTTGGCGGATTAGTAGGCGCCAATGTTCTAGCTGGGGAACCTTTGAGTCAGTCACAGGTGATGGACTTGGCGATATCGATGGAGGGACATCCAGATAATGTTGTTCCTGCGTTGATTGGTGGTTGTCGTCTTGCTGCAACTAGTGTTGATGGTTGGGAAATTTGTGATATCCCTTGGCATGAAAGTATTGTCCCTGTTGTAGCTATTCCTGATTTTGAGCTTTCAACGAAAGAAGCGCGACGAGTGTTACCTACCGAAATTAGCCGCGCGGATGCGATTTTTAATATCTCACATCTTGGTTTGTTGTTACGCGCGCTCGAGACGGGAAAAACAAACTGGTTACGAGCGTCTCTACAAGATAAATTACATCAGCCTTACAGGAAATCACTTATTCAAGGGTATGATGCTGTTAACGCTGCGGCTATAAATGCAGGTGCCTACGGGATGGTAATTAGCGGCGCCGGACCAACTCTACTTGCACTAACTGATACCAGCCATACTATTGATGTTGTGGCAGCTATGGCCACTGCTTGGAAAAATGTTGGTGTTGCTGCACAAGTACGCGCGTTACATATTGATAATGATGGCGCTAAAGTGAGTAACGAGTAATGAGTGCTGAGTGCTGAGTTGAAGAAAATATTTACTTAATATACTCTTTTACCTTTCACTCTCCAACTCCTACCTACTCAGCACTCAGCACTCAGCACTCATAACTAAATATATATATGGAAAAACTTCAAGCTGAACTTGTCGCGCTTCAGATACAGATAGATGCTTTGCGTGAAGAACGTGCGACGCTAACTCCCGTTACATTAAGTGAGAGTGATGACTCACTCCAAAATGTTGTAGAGCTATTACGGCAACAGGCAAGAGAAAACCCTCAACTTGCTGCCGAAATAAAGGGTATTGATGACGCTATTACTGTACTCGAAGCCAAACTTAGACAAAGAAAAGGGCAATTACAGCGACTTCCACCCAGAGTCCAGCGCGCGTTACAAGAGGAACAACTCGAAATTGCCCGTAACAAAGCTAAGATACATGCCCAACGTATTAATGATATAGCCGCTGAACTTGCAGCAGAACTTCATGACCTTAAAGCTTGCGCTGATGAACTTAGTCCCCTTTACTGGCAAGTTTATTACAAACCTTTTATTACGGGCTTTAAGACCATTTCTGTCCCATACGTTCGTTCAGATGGTGAGGTTTGGACAATTGTAAACCGAATCGTGTAAATCCAGGCGCCGTCCCATGATGTAGAGACGTTACATGTAACGTCTCCACAACGTGCGTTTTTACAGGTTTTTGAACAATTTATAAGAAAATTCGGGAAATGTTGACCTGAAGATTGTAAATATATATGAAGAACTTATAAGTTGACCTTAACCGTTGACGTTACATTTCTTTGTGATTACAATGGGTTCGTACCAAAAACAATAGGTATTTATTACTAATATTTAATTGTTTTATGCCTTGAGTTGGATTTTATAGGGATTTGTGCCGTTTACAAAAGTAAACATTTGTTAATAGAATGTAAATAAGTTGAAACAAAACGATTATCAGTTATGAATAGCTTTGATTTTCCTTGGCTGAGTGCCATGATTGGCTTACCGCTAGTAGCGGCGTCGGCGATTCCCTTTATCCCTGATAAAGATGGCAAAACCGTTCGCTGGTACACTTTGGGAGTTGCGTTTGCTGATTTTGCGCTAATGATTGCTGCCTTCTGGCACAATTACGATTTTCAGAGTTCTGGATATCAGCTTGTTGAGAAGTACGCCTGGGTTCCCCAAATTGGCTTAAATTGGTCACTCGCAGTTGATGGAATTTCGATGCCGCTAGTTTTGTTAACTGGCTTAATTAATACTCTCGCAGTTTTCGCGTCTTGGAAGATTACTAACAAGCCGCGATTGTTTTATGCAATGATGCTGTTGATGTACAGCGCTCAAATCGGGGTGTTTACAGCGCAAGATATGCTGCTGTTCTTCTTGATGTGGGAAGTTGAACTCGTTCCTGTATATTTATTGATTTCTATCTGGGGTGGTGCAAAGCGCCGCTACGCTGCTACTAAATTTATTATCTACACAGCTGCTGCTTCTATCTTTATATTGATTGCTGGTTTGGCAATGGCGTTCTCTGGTGATAACTTCACCTTCGACATGGTTGAACTTGGTTTGAAGGAATATCCAATCACTTTAGAATTAGCTCTTTACACTGGTTTCTTAATTGCTTACGGCGTAAAACTTTCTATCTTCCCTTTCCACACTTGGCTTCCTGATGCACATGGCGAGGCGCCTGCACCTGGTTCAATGGTTTTAGCTGGTGTGTTGTTAAAAATGGGTGGTTATGCATTAATCCGCTTCAACATGGAAATGCTCCCCAATGCTCACGTTTACTTTGCTCCTATACTCGCAATTCTTGGTGTAGTTAACATTATCTACGGTGCTTGTTGCGCCTTTGCTCAAACTAACCTCAAACGTCGCTTGGCTTATTCCTCGGTTGCTCACATGGGCTTTGTGTTAATCGGTATCGCTTCTTATACTGAAGTTGGTATTAGCGGTGCCGTTCTGCAAATGGTATCCCACGGTTTGATCGCAGCAGCATTGTTCTTCTTATCTGGTGTAACTTACGAACGTACTCACACCTTGATGATGGACAAAATGGGTGGTATGGGCAAAGTGATGCCTCGTACATTCGCACTGTTTACCGCTGGTTCAATGGCATCACTTGCTTTACCTGGTATGAGCGGTTTCGTCGGAGAGTTGATGGTGTTCCTCGGTATCTCCACCAGCGATGTATATAGCTCAAGCTTCAAAATTGTAGTAGTGTTCTTAAGTGCAGTTGGTGTCATCTTAACTCCTATCTACTTACTCTCGATGTTACGTGAGGTATTCTACGGTAAGAAAAACGAAGAATTACACCTCGACGAATTTGTAGAAGACATCAAACCTCGCGAACTGTTTATCACCGCTTGCTTAATACTTCCTATCATCGGTATCGGTTTATATCCTAAGATTGTCACCCAAGGTTACGATGTGAAGACAGTAGAACTTGCTCAACACGCGCGTGAAGCACTCCCTGTATTTGCCGGACAACAACCAGCTAACTTGTACAGCCAAGTGTTTACGGCGCCTGTAATTGCTCAAAATGTTGCAGACTAGTTCAAAAGAGAGCAAAAGTGCAACTAAATAGTTTGACCACAGAGGTATGGCATAGTGGGGGTGATTTCCTAATCACCCCCCAAAATTTTGTTAGGGCATTGTAGCATAGGCGTCCCGCCTGTGCAGTGTAGTTAATATTTTTACCACAGAGGTACAGAGAACATAGAGGGGAGTGCTTGATTCGCTACTGCATAAGGCGCCGTTGATAAACTTGCTTATAACGAATGAATCTCTTCTATGTATCGAGTCTGCAAAAAACTGTGCTTTTAAGCACGTTATATCGTAGGATGCGTAAAATACAGAGGATTAGGCACTGTTCAGCTTATAATCGATTAACCAAGAGAAAAACAAAATTATCCTGTTTCAATACTCCTGAGCATATACGATATATTTATCTGTTTTACCTCCAACAGCCATATGGGTTTCACCGTTGGTTTCGAGCATGACCAGTGTTTTGCGACGACCATCTAAATTTTTAATAGCTGTTTCTATATCACTCCAATCTTGCGATTCTTCCAATAAGCCTTTATTCTGGTTCCCTTCCCAATCTTCAACTGAATATTTTGAAATGAACATACCAACCTCACTTCAGAACAATAACTTGATGACCACTTGGGCTAATAATTTCTATCTCTTCTAAGTCTAACTGTATATAATTATGACCATTACAGGTTAACTTCCAGTACACGGATTAACAGTCGGGTGCCCACTTGGCACTCCATGCAGCGCCATTGCTACAAGTTCAACATCACCGTTAGCTTTTTTCACCCATCCTTGTGCTTCAATAATTTGCGTATCAGTTTTAGTGGTGCCATTTAAGTTTCTAGTTGGTAGTTTCGCATTAATATTTTGATTATCTAAGGTAGCAAGAGTTGTTAAACTAGCTGTACCTGGTAGTGGTTGTAAGGGACTGGGTGGTAAAGAACCATGTCCAGTAATTGTAAACTCTCCCAAGGAACGACGCGCGTTAGCACCTCTAGAACACATTTGCCCAATTTGATTACTTGCATCAACTATTTCTCCAGGTAATTCAGTAATTCCTTGACCCGGTTGAACTTCGGGTTGAATGATTATGATTTGACCTTGGGCACCGAATGTAGAACTTGCTGTAATATCACTTTGGGATGTTGGTTGTGGGCGGTTTTTAATTCCCAAAATACCTTGGGTAATGATGCTAACTTTACCACCGCTACCTGTATACGCATTAGCTGAGATTTTGCTATTTTCTGAGGGTACAGCTAATATAAATCCTTTATTGGCATTAATACTAATGTTACCACCGTTACCACCTGCTTGTGCGGTTCCCGCAGTTGCTGTAATTTGACTTTTCCGACGCAGTATTAGTAAATCGCGTACATTTAAGGTAATATCTCCACCATCACCCACACTACTAAAGGCGCCTAAACTACCACGATTATCGAGTAACATATTATTTGCCGTAACATCCAAGTTACCTGCTGTACCTGTACCTGTACTAGAAACACTCACGGTGCCTTCATCACTAACTTGTAATTTTGGTGTAGTTAGTCGTATATCTCCTGCTTTACCAAGACTTGCAGATGCAGCTTCAATTGTACCGCTTTGCCCACGAACGTTTATTGAGTCAGTAGCATTTATAATTAAATCTCCTCCATTACCAATGGATGATGGTAATTTATAATAGCTTTCTTTAGTTTCGCCACCAATAGTCAACTTATTTCCGTCAATAGTAAAGGGAATATTTGCTTGTTTGAAAGTGTTGAGAAGTTTGAGAATGTCTGGGTCAGTAAGATCAATAACATTGGGAAACAATGACTTTAATAAATTACCACCACTAGTAATTACTAAATTATCATCTTTAACTGTGCTGGTATAACCATTGCTTGTTTGGGAATAAGGTTGCTGGTTGCCTAGAGTAGAAGAAGCTATTCGCCCATTATCAATATTGACTTGTTGAGCATTAATGTTTAAAGCTCCAGCATTGCCTACACCCCTACTAATAGTCGAAACTTCTGCTCCATTACTAACATTTAAACGTTGAGTATCTATTTTGAGGGCGCCACCTGCTCCAGTTGCCACTAAACCCAAACCTGAAGACAAACTACTAGATGAAAATCCTTTTCCGAAAACGTTTATATCAGTAGCTTTAATAGTTAAATTGCCTGCATCGCCTGTGCTTGCAGTTGATGTTGATATTGTGGCGCCGCCCTGAATGTTTAAACGTGGTGTCTCAATATAGAGATTACCACCTTTACCAGATGAATATAAATTTGTTTCTGTTGTAATTCCACTTGACACAGTTCCACCAAGTACAAACTGTTGCTCTCCTGTTAATTCAATCGCATTATTCGCTTTAATTTTGATATCACCTGCATTGCCTACACTATCTGTTTGAGTAGAAATTTGCGCGCCATCAGTGATAGTAAGGCGACCAGTATTAATTGTAATATCCCCACTGTTTCCCTGACTGCCGAAGTTTGCACTTGAACTAATCAAACTAAAAACCAAACTAGGAGAAGTCTCGCCAAATAATTTAATAGCATCGGTTGCTTGAATTGAGATATTACCACCATTCCCGGCGCCTAATGTAGAGGAATTTATAATACTGCCTTCTTTAAGACTTAACCTTCCAGTTTGAATAGTCAAATTCCCAGCTTGTCCTGTACTTCCAGTATAAGTGCTTGAGTTGATGCTACTGCTATTACTAAGTTCAACAGCATCTTTTACCCTTAATATCACTTCTCCACTATTTGCGGTTCCAAGTGTTGATGATGCAATGGTACTGAAACCATCTAGCGTTAACATACCTGTCTCAATTAAGATATTACCTGATGAAGATGTTGTTGAGATTGAGGTTAATATGCTACTGATATTAGCTAAATTAACCTTATCACTAGCTCGGATTGTAATATTACGAGGTATTTTTGAGCTAGATGAACTAGAAATAATAGCACTTTGATTTTGCATTGTTAACTGTCTTGTATAAATTTCAATATCTACTCCACTATTCGGAATACTTGAGTTACCAAAATTAAATATATTTCCAATTATGCTTTTATTCACTAAATCAACAGAATCTTTAGCTTGAATTTGAATTTTACTTGCTTGCTCCAAATTGGAAGTCGATGCGTTAATAGCAGAACTGTTAGACAATTTTATTGAGTTAGTATTAATTGCAACATAACTAGTATTTTTGCCACCGATGAAAGAAGTATTGAGCGTAATTTTATCGCTGCTTAATCGGGTATTTATACCACCGATAAAAGCAGTATTGAGCATAATATTATCGCTTCTTAATCGGACATTGCCACCATCTACCAAACTAGTTTCTCGAAGTAATAGATTACCCGTTTCAATATTAATATTACCTGCTGCACTTACTTCACTAGGTAGGGCAAAAACTCCTGATTTATTCATTTGAAATTGTGAAGCTTGAATATTAACCTGTTTAATACCAAAACCGCCAATAACTGAAACATCGCTAAAGCTAATATTATTACCTATAAGTTGAACCTCTTTACCATCCGACGTGTTAATTATAGCTTGATTCAGAGAAATATCTCCGCGCGATGCTTCCGCTGGCACGTTCAACTTCAAACCATCATCAGCACTTTCAAGTCCAACAATTCCATTCGTGACTGCTGCTAACTCGACTTTACCACCAGGTGCCTGCAAAACTCCACGATCTAAGTTTATATTGGCGCCTACTAATAACAAACTTTCCCCACTTACTACTCCAAGTCCATCTCTACTGCGTTCTTCTGGAGTACCATTAATAAAGCCTCCTAAAACAGGCGCCGTTGTTTTTGATTGATTTATAATATTTCCGGAATTAGCTATTTGATTTACTAATAAAGCTGAAGGATTAACCGTAAGTAAAGAAGGTGCTTCGGGTTTGGTTGCACTAAAAATTCCTTGATTACCAAATTGTACTCCGTCCGCAGTTGTAGCTACAAATGATTTACCTACATCTAAAGTCGCGTTTGCACCAAATATAATTCCATTCGGGTTAATTAGAAACAAACTTGGTTGAGAACTTCCTAAAGTTCCTAAAGTTCCTAAAATTTCTGAACGACTACCACCTGTTACGCGCGCGAGAATGTTAGTAATGTTAGCACTCGGACTAAAAAAGTATACTCCTCGATTGGCACCAACGTTAAATTGTGAAAAGCTATGAAATAAATTATTGCCTCGAATGGCGCCTCCGTTGATGATATCTACAGGAAGTGGGTCGAGTGAATTGACTATCGAAGCTTCTGTAGCTAATGTGCCGTCAGGTACAATGGTGCTTTGCGCGTTAGCTGTACGAACGCCTAAAATTACTGCTAGAATCGCACCTAATATGCTGCTTATCTTATACAAGGTTTTTCTTTCCTAAGTGATATTAACTACTTTTAGATAAGTTATATATATCACTATCTATAAGCTTTGTAAGTGTACGTATTGAAACTGAAATGGATTATTTGCAATACTTTGCGTGCGTGAGGCAAGAAAAGAGAATTTAAGAATGAATTTATTTTTATATAGTTTTACCGTAATATTACGTAATCAATTGATGTATGTCGCTTAACCCATCCCGCAAGCTATTACTACGTCGGATGATAGGACGTTAATGTTGTTACGTGCGTTGTGCATGTCTGTAAATATGGCAATATCTAAAGCTTCAGAAATACATGAACTGTTATTTCCTGGGAGTATACCTATTGTTAAACCGTTACTTTGTTTTGCTCCTTGACTAGCTGCTTCCATTACACCAATGTTTCTTCCATCTGTCAGTAATACCCATCCTTGTTCAGCAATGCGTTTTCCTAGTTGATAAGCATTTTCGATATCAGTAGGTGTCGCGTTTTCACCTAGTCCCATCACTCCAATGATGACTTTTCGCATATTTTTTGGTTGGTAGAGACGTTACATGTTTAGTTTATATATTTAACATTCATTGATAGGCGCCATATTATTATTAACGTGAATAAAATTCCCCCTAGTTCCCCTTAATAAGGCAGGGCTGATTCGTTCCCTCTCAAATCGGATTTGTCAAGATGGTTAGCTATAAAAATCATAAGTATGGGTAGCAATGAAATAGACTTTTAAGCACATAAATATAAGTGTGATTGTTTATTTTATCGGCGCCTTGGTAGCAAAATTACCAATAAAGATTTGCGCGAAACCCTTGATTTTTCAAGATTTTTAGGGAACGAATCAGCCCTGCGCGTGGAAGGGGGGAATAAGAAGTATTTGAAGCCCCCCTTATTAAGGGGGGTTGGGGGGATCAAACATATAAGTATACATATAAAAATATAGTAATAAATTTATCTACGTTACTTAAAGTAAAAAATATTGCGCTTGTTACTGACTTGAATAGTTTTTATTTTTTAATTTTCAATTAATTTATAGCCATTATTATTGTGGGCAGATTGTGGGATAATAAGCCGATTGCATACCCTAACTAGACAGAACCATCGTGGAATATACTGAATCGATGAACGACCTGGCGGATGCATTACAACAGCCAGTAGACTTTAGCTTTGAGCTTCCTGACCCTGAAGATGATGCGATTTCAGAGTCGGAATTTCAACAGCAGGTAGATATTGCTTGGCAGGTATGCGACCGTTTTGACTTACAGACCGATATTTGGCGAGGACGAATTTTGCGCGCGGTTCGGGATAGAGAAAAAATTGGTGGGGATGGTCGTGGTACTGGGTTCCTACACTGGCTTAAAGAACGTGAAATCAGCAAGAGTCAGGGTTATAACTGGATTCAGTTGGCAAACAGTGCTGATACACTTCTGGCAGAAGGTAAGCTCGAGGAGAAATGTATCAAGAACTTTAGCAAGCGCGCGTTTATTGAGACTGCCAAAGCTGTACCAGAAGTTCAGCATATGATTACTGAAGCAGCGCAAAAAGGTGATAAAATAACCCGTCGCGAGGTTAAGCAGCTAAAAGAAGAGTGGACGGCTATGACTAGCGACTTGTTACCTCAACCTGTTAAGGAAAAAGCTGCTGATAATTCGCTTCCTCCTCGCTATATTGCTCCTTTAGTTCGGGAAATGGAAAAGTTGCCCGAAGTGCATCAAGCTATAATTCAGAAAGAAATCGCTGCTAACCCTGACTTAGATACAATAAAGAGCGCAACTACAGAAGCGCGTAATTTGGCTAAGTACCTTAAAGCTAGTGCCCAAGTTCAAGCATTAACCCAACAAGATATAGATATTGAAACAGCTTTATTAGAAGCGCAGCGCATAGGATGCTTAAATACTGCTGCTGACTTGGTTAACCAAGCTTCACAGCTTGAACAAATTATCGGTAAGCTTTACATGACTTGGAAGCGTGTTGGTAATTTGGCTGACCGTTTGTACGTTGATACTGGCGCCAGTACTCCGCAATTACGCGGGTTGTTGGAATGCATAGAACCGCTCGGAAGTCAACTGATGACTATTCAAATTGGTAGTCCGAACGAACGTACTGTCAGGTTACAAATACAGGAGGAGGAATATTAGCAACGGATACAACGGATGGTTTTTCCTCTGTGTATTCTGCGTCTTTGTGGTAAATAAATTTATTACCACAGAGACACTGTGTACGCAGAGTGAGGAGTATGGAGGTAAGAGTTTTAATGAGAGAAGGTTGGGAAAGAAGTACACCTTGGTTTAATCTAAATGTTGATTCTTTAAGTGAATTTATACAGCCTGTTTTTAAAGGTTTTCGTGTGATTTCTGCTCAAGCTACTCAAGGTGGTTTAGCTAATACTAATTACAGATTAGAGTTATCAAACGCTGCACATCCGATTTTACTTAAAATATTTTCTCGTAACTCAGGCACCGCGCGTAAAGAGTTTACGATTATTCAATTGCTAAAAACCTGTGTTGCTGTTCCTGAATATTTATATTTTGCTGATTCTAATTCAGTTACAGGCCATCCATATGCTTTGATGGAATGGATTGATGGATATATGCTTGATTCGGTTGTTCAAGCGAATACAGAAGATATTGGTAAAATTGCTGCTTCTGTAGGTTCTGTACTGGCTAATATACATTCTTTTAAATTTGAACAAGCTGGATTTTTTGATAATGATTTAGAAGTAGTACAGCCTGTTAATATGGTTGGTGAAGGTTTTTTGAGTTTTATCTACAAGAATTTAATTGAAGGTAATGGATGTAAGCATTTGGGTGATGAACTGACGCAGCAATTTTGGCAGTTTTGCAATACATACGCATATTTGCTTGATGATGTTGATTGTAGTTCAAAGGCACCTTGCTTGGTTCATTCTGATTTTGGCGGGACAAATATCTTACTGAGACGAGGTATAGATAGTTGGGTAGTAGGTGGGGTTATTGATTGGGAGTTTGCTTATAGTGGTTTATCTATGGCTGATATTGGGCATATTTTACGGCCTCCTTTAGATAGCTTACCTGGATGGGAAGATTGTTTTATTCAAGGTTATGTTAATAATGGTGGCTCACTACCGAGTCAGTGGCGCCGTGTTAGTAAGTTGTTAGATTTATTAGCTTGGGTGGATTTTTTGAATCGGGATGTTAGTAGTACAGTTATTAGTTCGGCAAAGCAGGTTTTGATTAATACGATGAATTTTTGGTAATTATTAAGTTGGGTTCATGGGCGCCTCCACCCAACCTACTATCCGTTACATCCGTTGTATCCGTTGCTAATTCTTAATTCCTGTTGCGGCAATACCTTGGATGAATTGCCTTTGACCGATTAGAAATAGAATCATGACTGGCACGGTAGCAATTGTGACTGCTGCCATCATTAATGACCAGTTGTTGGTAAATTGCTCTTGAAATTCGGCTAGTGCTAGCTGGACTGTTCTTAATTCGGGTCGAGTTGTAAATACCAATGGTTTGAATAAGTCATTCCATTCACCGATGAAGGTAAATAAGAATAAAGTTACTAATGCAGGACGCGCGAGGGGTAGCATTACTTGCCATAAGATTTGTAGTCGGTTGGCGCCATCTAGTGCAGCAGCTTCTTCAAGTTCTACTGGAATAGTCAGGAAAAATTGACGCAGTAGAAATATTCCAAACCCGTTTACTGCTGTTGGCAATATTAAGGCACCGTAGGTATTGATTAAATTTCCTGATTTTAATACCAAGAATATTGGTATGACTAGTAATTGAAATGGTATGACTAATGTGGCAAGGACTATTAAAAGCAGCGCTTGCTTACCACGAAATTTTAATCTCGCTAGAGCATAACCAGCTAAAGCGGAGGTAATAATTTGGAACGCGGTAACGGATAGAGCTACTAGTGTCGAATTCCAAAACGCTAAAAGAAACTTACCTCGCTGCCATGCGTCACTGTAGGATACAAGTGACCAACTTTGCCCTGATGCGTTTCCCGGACTTGACCCACCTGGAGCAAAAGAGGTTATAAAAACAACAATTAACGGTAGCAAGACGATAAGTGCTAGAAGTAGGAGTACTCCAAAGCCAAATATATCGTGGTATTTAGGGTTCAGGCTTGGTTTTGGCATTATTCTATTATCTCCAAGCATTTATTCTAATGTCACTCGCAAGCAATAGTTCCCTACAGAAGTTAATCTATAACATAGTGACTTGTTAAGTTAAATTAAATCACAGTGAGCATAAAAGCTATCAGCTCCGCGCTACTAACTACTATTAGCCGGAGAGTTGTATCAAATAATTCACCTCATAGGAGTGAACATAGTATGTCACAGGCGGCAACATTAGAACTAAATTTCAGCAGTGAAGTCTACAAGGACGCTTACAGTCGCATTAATGCGATTGTAATCGAAGGCGAACAAGAAGCACACGAAAACTATATCAAATTAGCCGAGATGCTTCCCGACAGTCATGATGACTTGGTTCGCTTATCGAAGATGGAAAGTCGTCATAAGAAGGGGTTTGAAGCTTGTGGCAAAAATCTCCAAGTTACACCCGATATGGAATTCGCAAAGCTGTTTTTTGCTGATTTACACCGCAATTTCCAAGAAGCAGCAGCCGAAGGAAAGGTTGTTACTTGCTTGTTGATTCAATCATTAATTATTGAATGTTTTGCAATTTCAGCTTACCACATATACATCCCTGTTGCCGACGACTTTGCCCGTAAAATTACTGAAGGTGTTGTTAAAGACGAATACTTGCACTTAAATTTTGGTGAAGTTTGGCTCAAAGAAAACTTTGAAGCATCCAAAGCCGAACTTGAGGAAGCAAATCGTCAAAACCTACCTTTAGTATGGAAAATGCTCAACCAAGTTGCATTGGATGCCGAAAATATGGCAATGGAAAAAGATGCTTTGGTTGAAGATTTTATGATTCAATACGGCGAAGCTCTTGGCAACATCGGTTTCAACACCCGCGAGATCATGCGCTTGTCCGCTTACGGTCTCCGCGCAGTCTAAAATAGTGCTGAGTAAAAAGTGCTGAGTGCTGAGTAAAACAAAACTCTATACTCAGCACTCAGCACTCAGCACTCATAACTTATTACTTTATTTACCCACGCCCAGTATCACAGTACATGTTTGGTCTAATCGGACATTTGACTTCTTTAGAACACGCTCAATCTGTAGCCCTCGAATTAGGCTATCCTGAATACGCCGACCAAGGTTTAGATTTTTGGTGTAGCGCACCACCTCAAATAGTAGATAACATCTCTGTTACTAGTGTTACCGGACAAAAAATTGAGGGAAGATACGTTGAGTCTTGTTTTTTGCCGGAAATGCTTGCTACTCGTAGGATTAAAGCTGCAACCCGCAAAATTTTGAATGCAATGGCTCATGCTCAGAAGCACGGCATCGATATTACTGCTTTAGGTGGGTTTTCTTCAATTATTTTTGAAAACTTTAATTTAGAGCAGCTCCGTCAAGTCCGAAATACGACGCTTGAGTTTACACGGTTCACTACTGGTAACACTCACACTGCTTATATTATTTGTCAGCAGGTTGAACAAGCCTCTAAACAAGTTGGTATTAATTTATCTGAAGCTACGGTTGCTGTTTGCGGCGCCACTGGTGACATCGGTAGTGCTGTTTGTCGCTGGCTTGAGGCAAAAACCGATGTGAAGGAACTTTTACTCATCGCACGTAACCAAGAGCGTTTAGAGCAGTTGCAAGGCGAATTAGGACGCGGAAAAATTATGGCTCTAGAGCAAGCGTTACCTGAAGCTGATATTATAGTTTGGGTCGCTTCGATGCCTAAAGGAGTAGAAATTGACCCAAAAGCTCTTAAGCAACCTTGCTTACTGATTGATGGCGGCTACCCGAAAAATTTGGCAACAAAAGTTCAGCAGTCTGGAGTACATGTCCTAAATGGTGGAATCGTCGAACATTCCTTGGATATTGACTGGAAAATCATGAAAATTGTCAACATGGATATTCCTGGGCGCCAGTTATTTGCTTGTTTTGCTGAGTCGATGCTTCTAGAGTTCGAGAAGTTGCATACTAACTTTTCTTGGGGACGCAATCAGATTACTGTAGAAAAAATGAGCCGTATTGGTCAACTTTCGCTAAAACACGGATTTAAACCGCTTTTAGTGTCTACTTCTAACTCCTAACTCCACTTTTGGTATGGTGGGCACTGCCCACCCTACAGCTACTAACTCCTAACTTTTGATTTTTAAAGATGGCAACTACTGAGCGTAAACCACTACTGCTGGATTTTGAGAAGCCGTTGGCGGAATTGGCAACTAGAATAGACCAAATTCGGCAACTTGCTGAAGAAAATGGCGTGGATGTTTCTGGTCAAATTCGGCAGCTAGAAACGCGCGCTACGCAACTGCGAGAGGAGATTTTCACTAGTCTATCTCCATCACAGCGGTTACAGGTTGCAAGACATCCGCGTCGTCCTAGTACTTTAGATTACATTCAAGCTATCAGTGATGAATGGATGGAGTTGCATGGTGATAGAGGTGGTTTTGATGACCCCGCTATGGTAGGTGGTGTTGGCAGGTTAGATGGGCGCCCAGTAGTTATGTTGGGGCAGCAAAAAGGTCGAGATACCAAGGATAATATTGCTCGAAACTTTGGTATGGCTTTTCCAGGTGGCTATCGCAAAGCTTTACGTTTGATGCAGCACGCTGATAAATTTGGGATGCCAATTCTGACTTTTATTGATACACCCGCAGCTTGGGCAGGTGTTGAAGCTGAACACCAAGGTCAAGGTGAAGCCATCGCTTATAACTTGCGTGAGATGTTCAGCTTTAATGTACCGATTATCTGTACTGTTATTGGTGAAGGTGGTTCTGGTGGTGCCCTAGGTATTGGTGTCGGTGATCGACTTTTGATGTTTGAACATTCGGTTTACTCTGTGGCACCTCCAGAAGCTTGTGCAGCAATTTTGTGGAAAGATGCTTCTAAGTCCCCTCAAGCTGCTACTGCCCTCAAGATGATTTCCCATGATTTGAAGAATTTAGGTATCATCGACCAAATTTTACCTGAACCTACTGGTGGTGCCCATTCCGATCCACTCAAAGCCGCAACCACTCTAAAAAGCGCTTTACTTGATAACTTAGATCAACTCTCCATCATGACACCCGCACAACGGCGCCAATTACGCTACGAAAAATTCCGCAAAATCGGCGTTTTTACTGAAGTTGGTCAATAATATACTTGAATAAACATTTTTTGTTATAATCGCCTATGGTAAGTTAACTTTCTTTAAGAAGTTAATTTAACCATAGGTAGTCTAGTATTTTTGTTCGATTGATTGGCTTTATATACTTGATTATTTTTCTAAACTTAGTAAGGGAAAGATACTCAAGGATTAATAAAAGTCAAAATCAAGCTCTAACTACAGACGTAGATTTAGGTATACAGATTACCTACGGTATAGGAGAATATATTAAAAATGAAGAATAGCATCTGTTTGGAAGCGATTCGACGAATTTTTATAATTTTTTAATCTATGTAACCCTAGCGATACACACATTAGACCTCTTAAAAGAAAGTCCTGGGTATCAACACAGGGAACGAGCTTTTAACAAGAAGTTTATTCGATGGCGATGCGTTTGGGTAGCCAAACAAGTGGAGACAACATGATTGTTGAGCAAAAACGACGCGCCCTTATAACTGGAGCAAGCAGTGGGATTGGTAAGGCAACAGCTTTAGCTTTTGCAAAAGCAGGTATAGATGTTGCTCTACTGAGCCGTTCTCAAAGCAAATTAATGCCAGTAGTCGAAGCAGTGAAACACGCAGGAGTAGAAGCAAAAGCATACGTAGTGGACTTGAGCTTATTAGGCGAAGTTCAAGAAAAAATGCAACATATTGCCCAAGATTTTGGTAATATTGACATTCTTGTAAATAATGCCGGAATGGGATACACAGCTGATTTAAGCGAAACATCTTTATCTGACTGGCAACGGGTAATTGATTTGAATTTAACCAGCGTGTTTGAATGCACTAAGGGAATTTTACCGATAATGCGTGTTCGCGGTGCGGGTACGATTATTAACGTTGTTTCAATCGCTGGTAAACGAGCTTTTCCAAATTGGGGCGCCTACTGCGTTAGTAAAGCTGGCTTGTTAGCGTTGTCGCAAACATTAGCACAAGAAGAGCGTTCCCACGGTATCCGTGTGACTGCGATTTGTCCAGGTTCAGTTAATACAGAACTTTGGGACACCGAAACAGTTCACGCAAACTTTGATCGTTCCAACATGCTTACCCCAGAAATTGTTGCTCAATCAATTCTTTACACTGCACAGCTACCTCTTGCCGCAGTCGTCGATGAATTAACTCTTATGCCAAGCGCTGGAGTTCTTTAAGTAGTGCTGAGTAGAAAGTGCTGAGTTCTGAGTAGAAATTGCTGAGTGCTGAGTAGAAAGTGCTGAGTGCTGAGTTTTTAATCCTAATTCCTAACTCCTAACTCCTAACTCTACTCAGCACTCAGCACTCATCACTCAGCACTCAGCACTCAGCACTCAGCACTCATCACTATTCCGCAGAAACATCACATTACACTTACATCATGACTATAGCTCGTTCCAACGGCTCTCAATCTCCGCTAATTCCTGATTTGACAGATATCATCACTACTAGACCTGACCGTAATACACACAATGGTAAAGTTCCTGATGTGCATCCACCAACTGATGAGCAGATGGAGCAAATGCAGGATGCAGTAAAGAATATTCTTGTAGGTGTTGGCGAAGACCCAGAACGTGAAGGACTGCTTAAAACTCCAAAACGTGTAGCTGAAGCAATGCGCTTCTTAACAAGTGGTTATAGCCAGTCACTTGAAGACCTAGTTAACAATGCCATTTTCGACGAAGGACACAACGAAATGGTGTTGGTTCGTGATATTGACTTCTTCAGTTTGTGTGAACACCACATGTTGCCGTTTATGGGTAGAGCGCATGTTGCTTATATCCCTAACCAAAAAGTCGTCGGACTTAGTAAACTTGCTCGCATTGTTGAAATGTACTCGCGTCGTTTGCAGGTGCAAGAACGTCTTACCCGTCAAATTGCTGAAGCTGTTCAAACAATTTTAGAACCCCAAGGTGTTGCTGTGGTTATGGAAGGCGCCCATATGTGCATGGCTATGCGGGGAGTTCAAAAACCCGGTTCATGGACTGTTACAAGTGCGATGCTTGGCGTATTCCAAGACGAACAAAAGACGCGCGAAGAGTTCTTCAACTTAATCCGTCACCAAGCTTCATTCTTTTAATAGTTGAAAGTGCTGAGTGCTGAGTGCTGAGTAAGAAGTTAGGAGTAAGAAGTAAGAAGTAAGAAGTAAGAAGTTAACATAATTATTTTCTACTCAGCACTCAACACTCAGCACTCAGCACTCAGCACTCAACACTCAGCACTCAGCACTCAACACTCAGCACTCAACACTCAACACTCAGCACTCAGCACTCAGCACTCAACACTCAGCACTCCTAACTTTTCAAACAATTTTGTGACTTTATCTAAATCTTTATCTGCCGGCGCCTTTTCAACACCGCTTGATAAGTCAATCCCATCTGGTTTGACTTGACTCAATGCTGAGGTAATATTGTCTGGTGTTAATCCTCCTGCTAAAAACCAAGGACAACCTGGGTTGAATTCTTCAAGGATTTCCCAATCTAAGGTTTGACCAGTTCCACCTAGCTGTTGAGGATGATAAGCGTCTAATAACAAGGTATCAACATAATCTATAAAAGTTGCGGCATTATTTAAATCTTCCAGATTACGTATTCTTAAGGCTTTAATTATTTCAATATCTGGTAGGGTATTCCGTACTTGTTGACAAAAATTTGGAGATTCATTACCGTGTAATTGAATTCCTGTCAATGAAGAATTATTAGATATATTAGCAATTTCTTTTGGATTTACATTGGCAAAAACTCCGATTTTATCTATATGGGGGGGTAATTTTGCTACAACTGATTGGATTTGCTCAACGGTAACGTAACGTGGAGAAGATTGGACGCAAATAAATCCTAATGCGGTGGCGCCACTCTTTGCAATTGCTTGACCTTGTTGTGGGTCACGAATTCCACAAATTTTAACTCGCATGGTAAATTTTGGTAATTGTAATTGACTTTACAGCAATTCTAAAAAAATAACGAATATTAGCTTTATTGACCATAAAATTTTATAATCATTTTTGACTTAAATTAAGTTTTCATTAGGAGAAAACCGCGCTTATGCCTTCAGCTTTATTGGCAGTTGCAGCTAATATTCCCGCGACACCTGCTTGGAACCCAACTATAGGATTGATTATCAGTCTATGCTCGTTTGTTGCGCTTCTGCTAACCTTAAAGATTGAAAGACCAAACGTTGGACCCAAAATGCCGTTAGTACCTGTTAGCATTCCTACATTTGTAGCTGCTATGTGCTTTGGTCACATTATCGGTATTGGTATTGTTCTGGGACTGACTAACATTGGCGCAATATAGTATAATTGCACTACTATAGTAATGCACATGTTTTGGCATTTGTAATTAGAACTAGAGGGGGAGGTAGTTTCCCCCCCCTTAGATGGACGATTCAAGTCTTTATCCGAAGGAGCATAAAAAACGAGGTTATGTTCGTGTAGGAGAAAAAACCTGTGATTTCCACATTCATGTCTACTTTGACATTTAATTTAATATCGCTTTTGGCAGTTGTCCAACCAACGGTTCCTAATAGTGCTGTTGAATGGAACTGGACTGGTACTATCATTATTGTTGGCGCCAGCTTATTAGCTCTTTTAATTATTCCAAGAACAATCGAGGAACCTCATGTCGGTAATAAAATACCATTACCTTTGCCTTCGGTGTTCAACAACCCTAGCCTCGGTACATTCCTCGCTGCGATGGCAACAGGTCATATAGTTGGCATCGGTGCCGTTTTAGGTTTAACAAACCTTGGTGTCCTCTAAACCCGGCAGTTAATTTTAAATTAAATTAAAATATTAGATGTAGAGACGTTATATGTAACGTCTCTATTGCTGCATTCATTTTTATTTGGTTTATAAAAATATATATTTATTTTTAGGGAAAAATATGCTGTCTAATTGGAAAATTGGTTCTTTGTTCGGAATACCCTTGTATTTAGACCCGTTGTGGTTTGTAATTTTTGGGTTGGCAACGCTGAACTTTGGCTTTGCGTACCAACAATGGGGTGTAAGTTTGGCTTGGGGCACCGCAGTGGTAATGTCATTACTGTTGTTCACCTCAGTTTTGCTACACGAGTTAGGACATAGTTTGGCTGCTAAGTCACAGGGTATTCAAGTTAACTCAATTACGTTATTTTTATTCGGTGGAATTGCGGCAATTGAAGAAGAGTCAAAAACTCCAGGTAAAGCTTTTCAGGTTGCAATTGCCGGACCATTGGTAAGCATTGGTTTATTTCTTTTACTGTGGTTACTCTCTAATACCTTTCCTGATACTACACTTACACACGTCATTCTAAGTGACTTAGGACGGATAAATCTTGTTCTAGCACTATTTAATTTGATTCCTGGTTTACCGTTAGATGGTGGACAAGTGTTAAAAGCAGCACTATGGAAGGCAACGGGTGATAGATTTAAAGCAGTACGCGGCGCCGCTTTATCTGGTAAGATTTTGGGATATACTGCGATTGCGGCTGGTTTAGCTATTGATTATTTTACAAGTGATTTAGGAACAGGGTTATGGATTGCATTATTAGGTTGGTTTGGTATTCGTAACGCGACAAGCTACGACCGCATCACAGTTTTACAAGAAACATTACTAAAAACGAAAGCAACTGAAGCGATGACGCGCGACTTTCGGGTTGTCGATGCGAACCAAACACTGCGCGCGTTTGCTGACTTATATTTATTAGACTTAAATTCACAAGTTTATTTTGCTGAGTCAGATGGACGCTACCGAGGTATGGTAACTATTGACGACTTACGTCAAATTGAGCGTAGCGAGTGGGAAACGCGAACTTTGGAAGCTATAGTTAAAACGCTTTCAGAAATTCCTACTGTTGAAGAAACTGCGACACTAGTAGAAGTAATAAACAAACTCGAAAACGAAAAATTAATTCGCGTCACTGTACTTTCACCAGCAGGCGCCGTTGCTGGTTTAATAGACAGAGGAGATATTATCCAAGCATTAGCAAAAAAACTGAAATTACGAATCACCGAAGCTGAAATCAAACAAGTCAAACAAAATGCAACTTACCCACCAGGACTACAATTAGGAGTAATCGCCAAATCTGTAACGAAGGAATAAACCACGTCATTGTAGAGACGCGATTAATCGCGTCTCTACGTATAAAATTACAAAAACAGCCACAAAGGGCACCAAGTAAGAGATAATAACCAATGGCGTTTTAATTCTACCTGAAAAAGTGCAAAATCATCGTCTTACCCAACAATTACAGTTCATTCTAGAAATCGATAAACTCAAACACATTCTGCGTCAAACACTACTCACCGACGGTTCACGTCGAGAAAACTCTGCTGAACATTCATGGCACATCGCTATTATGGCAATGGTTCTAGCTGAATATGCACCTTCAGGAACTGATTTATCACGCGCGATGAAAATGTTACTTATCCATGACATAGTAGAGATTGACGCAGGGGATACATTCTGCTATGACGTACAAGGATACTTGAATAAAGCCGAACGTGAAATTCAAGCTGCAAACCGAATTTTCGGACTATTACCACAAGACTTGGAACGAGAGTTAAGAGAAATCTGGGAAGAATTCGAGTTGCAAAACACACCTACAGCTAAATTTGCTGCTGCTTTAGATAGAATACAGCCTTTTCTACATAACGGACAAACCAAAGGTGGAACTTGGCGCCTACATAATATTAATCGTACACAAGTGATGAAACGTATGGCGCCAGTTGCGGAAGGCACACCAGAATTATGGGATGCTATACAACAAATGATTAATGATTTTACAGAAGCTGGGTTTTTACAAGTTTAAAGGCTGAATATCAAACTCTGTATCAAAGCAATTACTTGCAGCAGCAACTAAAGTTTTCATAATTGTTTCAGTATCGACATCTACAGACAACCGCGCGTCTGAATTCAATTCTTCACCAAAAACCTGAGAAAATAATTCTGCTGATTGTTGTAACCGTATGGCGCCGTGTTGCAAAATCGCGTTACCCTTCCGTAACTGTGCGCTACCAATTAATTTATATCCATTATTAGTAACTAAGTCCGCACTTGTGGCAGTACCGAAACAACTAGGGTTATGAATATAACCGCGTCCTGCGGTTCCATAATGTAAATCTACACCAAGCTGTTTCCAGCCAGCAATTAAAAATTCACATATTTTTTGATACGCTTGCATCCGAGTGCCATTTATTCCAGATGTTATTACCGCATAAGTTAAATCACCTTGATGTAAAACTGCCCTTCCACCTGTAGGACGTTTAACCAAATCAAGTTTTTGTCCCTTCCATATGATATTTTGCCAATGTTCGGGGTATTTATGCTGGTGATAACCCAAAGAAATAGCAGGTGGCGCCCATGTATAAAATCTTAATACAGGTGGACTGCCTGATAAGTGCTGTTCTAACAACAACTTATCAATAGCCATCTGGGTTATACCCGGTGCTTCAAGTAATGGAATTAAATGCCAGTTCAAATTTAAAGTTAAGAGGTAGGGTGTGTGACGCCATAACAATCGCCAAGTAAAACTAATGAACTAGTAGCGTCACGCACCAGAACAAGGAGCAATATTAAGCTCCAAACTCAGATTGTAAAGCGTCATCGTTGTTATCAGCAATAGTTGCCACAACAGTTATTAATCGTGATACCTCACCAGCAGATAATTCAGCCAAGGTACGTGTTGCTAACACAACTACTTGATTTTCAATAATACCAAAGCGTGATTCAAAGGTGCTCGAGCAGTTCATCTCTAGTAGCTTCCGCATTAACTTCGGTTCATCTTTTGCAGGTAACTTGAGAACCACAGCCCAAACAGTTATTGTATCTTCATCGGTTGTACCTTTTAATTGTACAAACACCTCAACACTACCGTACTTGAACTTCCACAAATATCCACCTTCAGGAGGTTGACTAACCATTGCGCTGTCATCTTGTTCCAGGCTATCGATAACATTCTCAATAACCTCAACATGGTTGATAGATGTACTCTCAGCTATCAAGTTATCAACGCTACCAGTTGCAGCATCTACATTTGTTTGGTAACTTGTCATACTTAAGGCGCCTCACTTTGATCTCACTACACCTACTTTATAGCCTGGTTGTAAACATTAGGTTGAAAACTGCACCACATTGTTACATGGTTAATAGCTCACAGAAAATTGGCGCTTTGATTAAGTTTACTTTAAATATATAATTATTAGTCTTAACCCTCATCTCTGTGTTCTCTGCGTCTCTGTGGTAAAATACAAACCTTGTAATTAATATATATCTTCTCTACGGAAACTCGACTCAGGTTCCCAATTTTTCCACTCCCATGCATTCAATTTGAGTGGTGGTTTGGTAGTACCTACTTCAAGTGGTAGTGGTATTTCGTCAATTAATAAAACAACTCGGTATTTACCTGGGATAATATCTGATGGCAATGTGATCGTTATTTGCTGGTTTTCGGTAACTGTTACAGTTGTCTCAATAGTTCTCACGCAACTTGACTTCTATCTTAAATTCATCCAATTGGTACAATATCAAACAATTACGCTTTCCAAGTAAATTGCTGTATTAATTATTTATATATGTTTTTGCAAGCTGTATCTAGTCGTGATGTTCGTCAACTAGGCATTAATCCTAATCACTGGTACGTTGTCGCGCGCAGTTCTGAGGTAAACACGCAGCCTTTAAGTGTAACTTTATGGAAACAAGCTATTGTTCTTTACCGAGACAGCGAAGGAAAAATCCATGCGTTAGAAGACCGTTGTCCGCATCGCCAAGTTAAATTAAGTCATGGAAAAGTAATAAATAATACAATTGAATGTGCTTATCATGGCTGGCGCCTAAATGAAAACGGTAACTGTGTAGAAGTTCCATACTTAGCAGAAAATCAAAAATTGCCAAGCTGTAAAATTCGTTGTTACCCCGTTCAAGAGCAAGATGGTTTTATCTGGTTATTCCCAGGTGATGTAGAGACGTTACATGTAACGTCTCTACAACAACCACAACCAATGGGTTTACCTGAATGGGTACATTTGAACTATATTACAACTGTTTCTATAATTCGTTGCAAAGCGCATTATTCATATTTAATTGAGAACCTGATGGATATGTATCATGGACATCTACATGAGGACTATCAAGCTTGGGCAGAAGCGGAACTTCAGGATATAAACGAGAATGAGAATCGTGTAGATGCTCATTATACAGCGCAAAGCTACTATAAGATAGATAAAATCTGGTCGATATCACAGTTATTCTTCAAAAAATTACGGTGCCTGCATCCGGAACCTTTAGATGTCAGCTATGTTTATCCGCATTGGACATCGACGTTAGGACAAGATTTTAAAATATATTGTTTGCTGTGTCCAATTAGCGAAACTGAGACTAAAGCATATTTAGTACACTTTACATCGTTGAATGCATTTTGGCGCCTACATAAATTGCCGATATGGTTTCGACGCTTCGTTAAGGATAGGTTGTTTGGCGCCGCACAGAAATTACTTGATGGGTTGGTTGTGCAAGATGTAAAGATGATTGAAGAAGAACAAGTTGCGTATTTACAAAACCCTGAGCGTAAGAATTATGAGTTAAACCGTGCGTTGGTTAGTGTGCAAAGGTTGATGCAAAGTCAAGCTGAAGAAGCTAAGACAAACAACGTAGGATAAGCGTCTCGCCGTCCTTGAGGTTTTCTAGGACAGGCAGGACCGCCTATCCTACGGTTACTGCAACTGACAAAGTAACAAACCAAACCAGTTATTTGGGTCAGTCCAAACTTTTTGTGTAACTAAACCATGTGTACTTAATTGCTGTTTCATGGCTGTAACATCAAACTTACGTGAAATTTCGGTCATGATGGTTTCATCGCGCGCAAATTTCACACTAAAATTAAGTGCCTGTAGCTGCACATTCTGCGACTTTAATGAACGCAAATGCATCTCGATTTGATTTTCAGTTTCGTTGTAAAATGCCCAATGTTCAAACTGTGTTGTATCAAAGTTACCGTTATACAACCAGTTAATATGCTCTAACATGTTCAAGTTAAAAGCAGCGGTTACACCCTGACTGTCATCATATGCAGCTTCTAAAACAGGTTTCGGTTTTTGCAAATCAATACCTAATAAGAAGTACTCACCTGGATGTAATGCCTGAGTAATTTTTGATAAAAACACTTCACACTCTTGCGGATTTAAATTACCCAAAGTACTGCCAATAAAAGCAATCATCCTAGATTTTAACTGTTTTGCTGGAAGTTGCTGTAAAGCTAGTTCATAAGTTCCCGCAAGTGCGCTAATTTCTAGTGTTGGATAATCAAACAATAGTTGTTTTGCACTGTTTTCCAACATTCCAGCACTTACATCTATTGGTAAATACCGCAATGGCAAACCTATATTTTGATAGGCATCGAGTACAATTCGAGTTTTTGTTGAACTACCACTACCTAATTCTACCAGTTCACACTCTCGTGTAATTTCCGCAATCTCACTCGCACATTCTTGTAAAATTGCAGTTTCGGTTCGCGTAACGTAATACTCTGGTAAATCACATATTTGCTCGAATAACTCCGAACCCCTATCATCATAGAAGTAACGCGGAGGTAGTGTTTTTGGTGTTTGCGTTAACCCTTTCACTACATCACTTCCAGCAGTTGTTGTTAGACTAGCAGTTACAGAACGTAAGTGTTGAATTGCTAAACGCTCTTCAATTTGTTGCTGTTTAAGTTGACTGCTGTTAGTATTAGATATTGTCATTGACCCTCCGAATACAACGTTATATTCGCTACTTGTGAATTATTATTTACAAGCATTCTGAATAGTGAAGCACAAAGCAATGTGGCAAAACATCACGCTTGAGCTAGATTAACAGATAAGAAGTTAAACGGAGCTTGCACAGCGAAACCCAGCAAAAATCTGCCGAACATGAGGATAGTACCAATTTCGGAAACTCGCGCGCATTGCCCAAGAGCGTGTTGCCCAACTGGCGCCTTTGAGTACTTTGTGTTTGTGATCAAAGTAAACTTGTGAGTAACCTACATATGGGTAGTGTTGAAATCCTTTATAACCATCAAACCAGGAAGTAGTCCATTCCCACACATTACCTAAAGCGTCATACATCCCATATGCGCTTTGTCCTTTCGGATATGCGTTGACTGGAGTTGTTTGAAAAGAACTTGAAGTCGCATAATTACAAAATTCTTGCGTTGGTTCTTCTTCTCCCCACGGGTATGTACGACTGCGGTTTGCTCTTTCATCCCAACGCGCGGCTTTTTCCCATTCTGCCTCTGTTGGTAGTCGTT
Source organism: Calothrix sp. CBUCES-K 9914 (assembly GCF_059640475.1). Taxonomy (NCBI): domain Bacteria; kingdom Bacillati; phylum Cyanobacteriota; class Cyanophyceae; order Nostocales; family Calotrichaceae; genus Calothrix; species Calothrix sp. CBUCES-K 9914. Next base: position 21,762 of record NZ_JBXXZH010000033.1, on the reverse strand, counting down.
TGCCTACAAAGTTCGCATAAGCTTCTGCTTCGTAATAACTCACACCCATTACAGGATGATTATCATAGGCGCCATCATTACACCAATATAAAGGTTGTTTGACTTGCTCTAGTTGTAACCATTTCCAGCCTGCATCCGACCAATACTGAGCATTTTCATAACCTCCAAATTCCATAAATTCACGATATTTTCTCGAAATGGTTGGATACCTGTCTATAAAATAGGTGTCTAAATACACTTTATGTGCTGCACGTTCATTATCTAAGGCATTCGCGGAATTACTCCCCATCTCAAATTCACCCGCAGGAATTTTAATCATGTCGGGGGAAGGAGCAATGGGTAAGGGGTTCGTGGTTCGTGGATGGGGTGAGATTAATTTTTGAACAATGCAAGCTGTTTCACAGTGTTGACTTTCATGTTGAAGCAAAAATCGCAAAAGTCTTTCCTGCGATTCTATATCTATAGTCATTAAATAATCTAGTACTTTCTCACGAACTTTATCCAGGTAATAACGGGTTTCTTCAATGCTAGGTAACTGGACTCGTTGTGATTTTGGTAAACCATCTGCTGCATACAGTTTACGGTATTGTGGAAACATCGGCTGTTGATTGGCGCCGCGTTCCAATAACCATAACGACTCAGTATAAGCAATATGTCCCAGATGCCAACCAACAGGGCTAAAGTCAGGATGTGCTAAACAGCGAAAAGTTTCCTCGTCGAGACTGTCTAACAAAGAAAGCGTTTGCGCGCGACAGTCCTGAAACCCACGTATGAAATAATCTTTTAAACTAAACTTGCTCAATTCTAATATCACAGTCTTCTCCAACACTGATGATGCTCTTTTCTGGACATGCTTGCCAATTACCAGTAAACAATGGTTCCGAAGCAATAATTACTGAGGACGGAAAATTTGGGTCATCTTTAACCCAGTAAAGTGTAGGTGCTGGTTGTTTCGTTGCATAACGTGAAGCAACTAGTCGCTTACCATCGCTAATAACTAAATTAGCTAGTGCATAAGTGTCGTAACTCGGCGCCATTTCTTGAAGTTCAAGCAACGTTGAATGCAAAGCTTGTTCAATAGTTTTATTAGGGTTAGCAGTGAGTTTGTTTAATATCATTGCACAAAAATGCTCTGAGTCAGTGCTTCCAGCAATCCACTGGTAAATTTCATCGCTCAATTGGCTGCGTATAGGTCTATATAAAGTTTTTTTGAACTTATCAATACGACCGTTATGGATAAACGATAAATTCTTGTATTGAAACGGCTGCGAATTACTCATATCAAGCGCTTGACCCGATGTTGCACTACGCACATAAGCTAAGATGTTGTTTGATTCTACGTAGCGGCTAATACTTTGTAGGTTAACATCATTCCAAATAGGTAAAGTGTTTTTGTAAATGAAAGGCTCCGAGTCTTTATCAGTAATGAGTGCTGAGTTCTGAGTTCTGAGTTTGGAGGAGTTCTCAGCACTTTTATTCCTATACCAGGCAATACCGTAGCCATCTGCGTTAACAACACCTGAAAGCATCTCGCGCGGTTGATAGCTTTGGACTATAAGTGAGTGTTCTGGTTCATATAGAAGCGGTTCTAGATTTACAGGGGTTCCAATATAAGCAAGTAAACGGCACATAATTTAATATCGTGAGTTATAGGTTGACATGTTACACATTATTTCTGAGAAGCCCCTGAATACTAGATGAGTATTTCTCTCAGCTTATTTACACAACTTAACATTTTACTGGCGCCAGTCTGGCTTGGAACCCATGGCCAGAAAGAAGTCATCTCAACAAGAATATGATAAACATTGAAACTAGCCCACGCAGGTGGGCTTTGTTCGTATAGCCTACCCTTGTAGGGTACAGGTGTAATGAATAATGCAATTGCGGTAATTTTCCCTTATCGGCACAATGGAACCTGGGTATTCGACGACGAACGGGTGGGACTCGTGCAAGAACCGTTTGTCAGTGGAGTACCCGAAATGATTGACATTTTGGTCAAAGATATTAAGAGCGTTGACGAAGGTTTCAAACTATTATTTTCGGGCAACCCTTTTCCAGGGTATCAAGCTGAGTTACCCAAGCTAATACCAGCCAAACTAGCTTGACCTGCATCTTGCACATACTGTCTATCTATCGCATTTAGCTGGTTACTACGTGCGGATGCACTACCACTAGTTTGAGCATTAACAAAATTATCTCCAGGCAATGCAGTACCAATAAGCAGCGATGTCAGCAACCCAAAAGCAACCAAACCAACGCCCATTAGAATTTTCTTAATCATCTATCAATACCTTGTTATCTATTTTTCCACGTTCCTTAAATAGATAATTTTTACGCTACAGATTCCTCTGTCTTAGGTTCTAGAGTAGGCGCCTGATGGTATGTTACTTTATAGCTATAAAACCAAACGCTAGATAGTGGCACCGTTACTGACCAGTTAACGAAATATAGAGACATTACACGTAGCAAATTGTATGTGATTATTTCAACTAAGTAATTTTCCGAATACGAATAAGTAGTTACGCAAAATTAAATATATATCTTTTTTCCCTATAAGCTCTCCTGAATACTGAATACAGAATTCAGGAGTATATAATTAATTTTGCACAAGCACTTATTTTTCGATGTAATAACAGTGAAAGACCCTATTAGCTCATCACAGTGGTTATTTATTGCATTAGCCACTATCTCTGCTCTATCAGTTGGAGATACACCAAATAATCTAATTAATACAACACCAGCTGCAATACGACCAAGACGAAAGACCAATTCGCCGAAATCTTTATCAAATGTCAATAATATGGCACCTTCACTATTTGCCAGGTTTAGTACATCATCGTCTGAAATTCCCGGCTCCATTTCAACGACATACCAAACGATATGACCATCAAGCCGCAATCGTTCAACGATTTGAGAATCTAAGTTTTCGTCTCCTAAAAACTTCAAGAAGCCTGTTCAATAGTTGGATACACTACATCATATTGTAAAGCCTGAGCCGCAAATGCCAAAGCTGCTTGAATTCCTTCATAGGTAAGTCGTGGATAAGCTTCGAGTATTTGTTCGGTGGTTTCTCCAGCAGCGAGCTTTTCGAGAATTACTTCAACTGTAATACGTGTTCCCGATACTACTGGCTTTCCCATCATCACTTTTGGGTCAGATACGATTTTTTGGTTTTGCATTGGCGCCGCTTACTGATACCTTTTATTTAATTATGCTATTTTGAACAATGGCATGATAACCCTTGTTACAGTATAAGTTACTGATTAGTTAAGGAAACATTCGATTGTGGAATCTACATTTAGCTGGAAACCAGAGCCAATGTTGTTACAAAAATTAATAAATTTTGCTGATTCTACAGGTAAGGCGCCTGAAGCCGTTGTAACTGAAGCATTAAAATTATATCTTGAAAAGCAATCAGAAAAACCTGTTATAGAAAAGATAGTTCTATCTGAACGCGATTGGGATATTTTAATTTCAGCTTTAAAAAATCCTCCCCCATTTTCAGAAGCACTAAAAGCAGCAATAAAAGAGCATCAAGATAAGTATGGAAATTGGTAAATTCAAGAAAATTATAAACTAGTTGACTGAGTTGCTTTGGGGCATTCGATGTCATAACAAATATCCATCAAATTACTAAATTGAGAAGTTATATAAAATAATCTACTATTAAAATACTTTTAATTGTAAATTCTCTCAATCTCTAATACTCGTCTTCCAATCCATTCGCTGATGGCTGGGACAACGGCGTTACCAAGGAGTCTCCCTCGACGACCGTCCAACCGCGAGGAAACCCCATGAGCATTTCCCACTCTGTCCACGTCAAGTTTCTCGCCACAGAGTATTGGTCGGTCTGAATGACCCCCTTGATGTCCTCCAGTTTGGGCACGTAACGTGGGGCAGATACTTTTTGCCAAGGTATAGCCGAAGCCACCGCGACGTTGTACCACAAGCGGATTGTTTCCGACAGCGCTTTGACGAAAATCGGGTCTAGCTTTCTTTTCGCGCGGTTCTCTCGTCGAATTATCCCCATACAGTTCGCTACTGTCAGTAAAGAAGTGATAGGCACGTTCGCTTCTAAAACTTGCGATAAAGAATACTCTGTCTCGGTTGTGGGGTAGCCCCGCATCGACAGCGTTACACGATACCCATCCCCCCAAATACCCGTTCTCTTCCAACGTGTCGATAACTGTCTCAAAAGCTGTTCCTTGCTCTGCTGAGAGTAAACCCGGCACATTTTCCATGACCAACCATTTTGGTTGAACTTCTTTAACCAATTCCATAAACGTGAAGAACAAACCGCTTCGTTCTCCTGTAAGTCCTTTTCGGTCTGTGTTGGCGGTGCTGAGGTCTTGGCATGGCCATCCGGCACACCAAAGTTCAGAGGCAGGGATAGCTGTTGGTACGAGGGTCGTGATGTCGTCATGAAGAGGTAGGTGGCGCCAGTGCCGCTTTAAAATTTGTTGACAAAAGGGGTCTATCTCACATTGAAACACAACATGCATTCCTGCTCTCTCAAATCCAAGGTCAAATCCTCCAATACCAGCAAAGAACGAGGAAACACGCATACAGGATGTTGGTTACACACTTAGATAATAAAGCTAATCATAAATGATTAAATCCTGAAAAGCTACTGTAGACGATTTTCGTCTACAAGAATCTTTGACATGAAATTAACATTTTGCTGTTGCTTCAGAGTGTCAAAAATGGAGAAAAAGCAAAATATAAGTGGTTTAAGAATTCGTCAAGCCAGATTACAACTTGGTCTAGACCAAGTTGAGTTAGCCGCCGCTCTCAATGTTGATTACGGAGTCAAGCTTGAGCAGTCAGATATTTCAGAGATTGAACGCCAAGTGCGTTGTGTCAAAGATTATGAGCTTGATGCTATCTCACGAGTGCTAGATATAGACCCAATTTGGTTGTTACGAGGAGATAGCTAATGACTAATAATCGAAAAGCGCGCGGAAGACAACAATTTTCCTCGCTGGCGCCTGTCAGCGACAAAAATGTTCCAGGCAATGTCAACCGGGACGCATGGTTAGAGGAAGTATGTCAAGCGTTTGTATCTCCAAGTGAGGCGAATAAGTCATATTACAAGGTACTTCTAGAGGAACTTTGGCCTGTTGGTCACGGTATTCCAGGGCCTCTTGTGAAGGAAGAACAATTAAGAGAAGCTATTGAGCGCTATAGAAAAAGTCAGCACTCAAGTAACAAACCCTACAAACCTTATGTAGATGTTTTCCGTCGTCTTCGCGAACTCCAAGGAGAAGAAGGAGTCACAGGTATTGGTAGACAAGGAAAAACATATCAGCTAGTCAGCTTATCTTTGAGCGAAAAAAGAGTTCCAAGAGTCAAACTATCTAATTTAGATTGGCAATCCGTTCTAGAAAAATATAATCATAAATGCGCGGTTTGCGGTCGTTCTGCACCAGCAGTTAGATTACAACATGACCATAAAACTCCTCGATTTAGGGGTGGTGGTAACGAGCTAGATAACTGGCAACCTTTATGTGACGAGTGCAATAACTTTAAGAGTACATCTTGTCGTGGTTGTCAACTTGAGTGTCAACAGTGTAGTTGGGCTTTTCCAGAACGCTTTGCTCCATTACGCCTATCTTCAGATAATATTTATAAGTTAAGGAACTACGCTACTCAAAATAATACAGATCCTCATTTGATACTAAACCAAATTATTGATGAGTTTTTTCAAGATAAATCCGTCAATAATAAACATTAATATTTTTCAGAGCCTAAAAAGTCATCATAAGTTTAGGAGTGATTATATTTTTCCTGCTGAGACTTTAGTTTCTTTCATTACTTGCAATAAATAAGCGTCGTCTAAAGTTAAGTGGATAATGTCAGTTTTACAATCTATATCAAAATCGCCTATTTTTAATGGAGTAATGCCGATATTGCGTATAATTACATCAACCTTTGGGTAGAAATAGCAATTAGATCAAAATTTTATGCTCATGCCTAGCTAGCAGTAAATATACTAATATGTTGTGTATAATAAGTAGGTAAATATTTTTTTGAACTTAAAAAATTATTATGGATAGAATTACTAAAAGTTTGATGGAAGCCTTCCTTAAAGAACATGAAATTGATTCAGAAGGAGAAGCCGCAGATTTTGAAAGATTTTGTAATTATTGTGTGATATCACGGGAATACCCCGAAACATTTAAAGTAGAAGATGTTTGCGTAGGTAGCGAGAATGACACTGGGCTTGACGGTATTGCTATCATTGTAAATGGCAAATTGATAGATTCCATAGAAGAGGTTGATGATTTAATTGATATTAACAAACGCTTAGAAGCAACATTCATATTTATTCAATCTAAGACATCAAACAACTTTGACAGTGGAGAAATGTTGAAGTTTTTTGAAGGAGTTTCAGATTTCTTTACTGAAGAAGAGCCAATGTTGGTGCGTAACGATATGGTCTCATATAAAGCTGAGATTGCTTCACATATATATTCAAAAAGTAATATGATGTTAAGAAGTAGACCGCTTTGTAAACTTTACTATATTACTACAGGTAAATGGTTAGAAGATAAAAATCTAGTTAAACGTATGAATGCTAAAAGTAAAGAAATTGAAGATAAAGGAATTTTTGAAAAAGTTGATATCCAAGCTTTAGGTGCAGATGAGATTAGGAAGCTATATCAAAGTACAAAGTTGGCATTAACGACTGATATAATCTTTGCAAGCAGAGTTGTCCTACCTGAAATTTCGGGAATATCTGAGTCATATATAGGTACACTGCCATTTTCGGAGTTTAAAAAATTAATAATTGATGAATTCGATAATATTAGATTATCTATATTTTATGACAATATTAGAGCTTTTCAGGGAAAAAATGACGTGAATCACGATATTGAGTCTACGTTAAAATCAGGTGGTTTAGATCGATTCTCGGTTTTAAATAACGGGATAACCATTATAGCTAAATCATTAGATACTGTTGGCAATAGATTTAATATTCGTGACTATCAAATAGTTAATGGTTGTCAAACAAGTCATGTTTTATTTAACTGTAGAAAAGTACAAGGTATCGACAATTTACAAATTCCTGTAAAAATAATAGTTACAGATAAGGACGACGTAATTAATAGTATTATTAAAGCTACAAACCACCAAACACCAGTCAAAAAAGAAGAACTAGCTGCTTTATCTGAATTTCAAAAAGAATTAGAACAATGCTATAACTCTTTTGAATCTTCTCACGCTGGAGAAAGTTTGTATTACGAGCGGCGTTCAAAACTAGGGTGTTGACTTTGTGGGAAACGGGCGCCTAAAAGTTCATACAGTTTTTGTGTCTGAAATAAAAGCTCTATAACCCTTATTTTATAAGGTTTTAGCGCTGATACTATAAAACACGTATTATGCATGAGTGAAAATTGCCCAAAAACCATTAGAGTCAACACCCTAGTTCAAAACAGTATCATGATAGAGCAGACGTACCGAAAAATCGCGTTATTACAATTCCGGATCAAATAAAAACTTTCGCAGCTATGTTTCTTGATCAACCCCATAGAGTATCGCGTTCATATGGAGATTTATCTAGAGAAATTGGAAGTAAAATTTTTGGTGTAAATCATAGCCCTATAAGCTACTATACAAGTGCTTTTGCTTACTACCGTCTTGAAAATCTTTTTAATCAAAGAAATAGAAATAAGTTAGACCCTAAATATAAAAAATGTAGATACTACTTGCTTATGGCTTTTAGGCATCTTACAGCAGGAGCTGATATACCAACATTAGATAACCGTCGTAAAATGGAATCATACTGTAATAAGATTATTTCTGTCCTAAACAACCAGCAGGGTTATTTACAGGTTTTTACTAAAGCATGTGAAATTATTGAACAACAATTAAAAGAACAGGGAACGAGTATAGATAATCGCGATGCAATGACAACTGTAAGTTTTGTTGATAACTTTAAGAAGAGATTAGCACAAGAATTTAAGCGTTAAATTTAGGTGGAAAAGAATCACTGCTAAAATCTGTTATTAGTTAGTTTTATAACTAAGATTGAAATATTTACCAAATCGCTGCCAAATTTAAAACAAATCCGGGCAAAACGTCCTCACCTGATAAACTAGTAGGATTATCTAAGACTTCAACTTCTTGCCCAATGCGGTAAATTTCTACTTGCTTTGTCTTACGATTTATCAACCAACCTAAACTGGCACCATTATCTTTATACTCTTTCATCTTTTCTTGAGTTGCTTTCAAACTATCGCTGGGAGAAAGCAACTCAATTACAAAATCAGGGCAAAGAGGTAAAAATCTAGTTTGCTGTTCTGGAGTTAATGCATTCCATCTTTCCAATTTTACCCAGGAAGCATCGGGGGAACGGTCGGCGCCATTACGTAGTTTGAAACCCCCGGAGGAGTCAAATACCATTCCTAATTGGCTTTGCTCATTCCATATCCATAGTTGAGTCGTTAATGAAGCATTACGATTACTGCTTTCTCCTCCGACTGGTGGCATTATAACTAATTCCCCGCTAGCTGTTCTTTCAAACCTTAAGTTTCTATTTGCCTGACATAACTGGAAAAATTGCTCGTCTGTCAGTTCAATAACTGATTGTATATCTATTGTTAGGGCTTCCATAAAATTATTTGGTATTACCAGGTTTGAATAATTTGCGTACACCTTCGTCGTAACCAAGTATTTCTTTGCACCATTAAAGTTGAGTAATTTGGCGCTTGCAAGGTTGTGTTATTACCAGATTGCTACCAAATTCAAAATAAACCCAGGTAGAACATCTTCACCTGATAGACTGGTAGGATTATCTAAAACTTCAACTTCTTGCCCAATACGGTAAATTTCTACTTGCCTGTTCTTACGATTTATCAACCAACCCAAACGCGCGCCATTATCTCTATATTCTTTCATTTTTTCTTGAGTTGCTTTCAAGCTATCACTGGGAGAAAGTAACGCAATGACAAAATCAGGGCAAAGGGGTAAAAATCTAGTTTGCTGTTGTGGAGTTAAAGCATTCCATCGTTCCAATTTTACCCAGGAAGCATCAGGAGAACGGTCGGCGCCGTTAGGTAGTTTAAATCCAGTGGATGAGTCAAATGCAATACCTGTATTATCTGTATCAGACCAATTAAATAATTGTTGAGTTAATCTACCATTTCTATTGCCTGTTTCTCCTCCTGCTGGTGGCATGATAATTAAATCTCCTGTTGCTGTACGTTCAAACCTTAAGTCTCTATTTGCCTGACATAGCTGGAAAAATTGCTCATCTGTCAGTTCAATAACTGATTTTATATCGAGTGTTAGAGCTTCCATAATAATTTTTATTCTCCTAAATCTTTACAAAAAGCTAGGTATTCATCAACTGATTTTTGAAATTCTTCATAAGCCTCATTAATATTCTTGGCTTTAAATGTTACAACATCTTTAATGTCTAACACCCTACCGAAAATAATTCCTGCTTCTAAATCAACTTCGATGCTAGCTGTATATCCCTTATAAGCCATCATAACTCAATTAATTAATACAAATGCATTAATAGCAGTAACTACTTATATGTTATCAAGGCTCAATCCCTACTGCCTTTAAAAATTCCTGTACTGACTTTACTGCTCCTTTAGACCCGTCCGAAAACTTGCAGCCCAATATATACAAGGCTTTGAGACCAGCCCTTGTAGATTCTGTTTCAACGTAGAAATCAGGGTTTGATATAGTTAGTGATAGTTTAGAGCAGAAAAATATATAATCATGTTCAACGCAAACACAATTTTTAGCTAATATGAATTATGTTGATAAGACAAAAGTTCCAATTCGCAGTCTTACGAGTCCACAAACGAGCAAAACTATTTCATTATAAACATCAGCATTGAGTCTAAATCGTTGTGAAGCAACTTGGAAAATCTTTACAAGACGTATTAAATGTTCTACGAATATGCGCTTGCTAGATAGGATTTTATTTTCTTCTTTTTGTTGTTCACTTAATTTTTGCTTCTTTTTTCTTTTATGAGGAGTGGTAATATTTTCACCGCCTTGATACGCTTTATCCCCTTCAAACTCTTGCTCCTTGTCAAATTTTGTTTGCTGTTCTCTAAACAAGTTTATATCTGCCGTTGGTTTGGGAGAACCAACTTTCACATCAATTATATCTTTTCCTTCTGGTAAGGAAACTATCTGATTTTTTATAGTATGCTGTTTTTTCTTTCCAGAAAAGAACTTTTTTTGCTCCTCGTTGTCAGATGGTCTGTCTATTGGCTGTTCCAGGCTATCTACTAACAACTTAAAATTTGTTAATATTTCTTGTACAATCATTAAATCTCCCTCTTTATTTTCAACCTGTTCTAATAAACTAGCAGGTAAAATGTTGCGTAATATTTTTCTCCAGTAATGAAAAGTATCGTTCGCTTCTGTCTTTGATATACCAAAATTTATTCCTAAAACTTCAAATGTTGGTATTTGTCTCAAATAAAACAAGCACAAACATACTTGTTCTGGAATTGATAATATTTCTTTACGTCCACCTCCACGGTGATGTATCCTAACTTTTTTCTCTTCAAGCTTGAGTTGTTCTTTTTCATGGTATTGTTTTGCACGATTTACGAGGTCGGTAAATTGGTCATAGCTAATCCCTAAAAGTTGCTTGGCACGCAAGGGGTACTTTTGTATATAATCGAAGGTATTCATTATTTAATTGAGTTGTGGTAGAGGGATCAATTATACTTTCTACCATTTTTTTGTACCGCTCATCATATTCCGGACGTGTCTATTGTTAGGTTTATCTAATACTACTATTCCATGCACGTGGTTAGGAATTATGACATAGGAGTCTACATAGGTGTATTCAGAATGTTGAGGAATTTCTGCCCAAAATTTTTCTGCTATTTGCCCAATCGGAGAATGTTCTACTTGCCCGTCTATTATATCACCAAAAAACCATTGACGATTATTTGTACAAATGGTTACAAAATACAATCCATTAGAAGCATAATCTCTATTTGATAGCCTGGTCGATTCAACCCTGTATTTGTCTTTAAACTTTGGTTGCATGAAGTTTGGTTTTATAAACAGTATAGAGACGTTATATATGACACCTTGTTTTGTCTCTTTACACGGTTATAACCAAATAAAACAATTAAATGGAATATCTAAACTAAAAATTTAATTTGAGGTTATTTTTTTATTAAAGCTTCATGATTGATGATTAGTTTACATTTTTTAACAATGTAGAGACGCGAAATTTCGCGTCTCTACACGATTGTGATTGATAGCAAGATTTGGTTTGCGGCGCCATGTTTATCGATTTGATGCGCGTTGGTTCGAGATTGTCGTTTTTATCCAAAATGTAAAGACGCGAAATTTCGCGTCTCTACATTATCGCGATTTATTCTATTCCCTCGATTCGGTTTTCAACTTCTTGGTACAATTCGCGGAGACGTTCTAAATTTTCTTCGCTGGTTTCCCAATATCCCCGACCGTTAGCTTCTAACATGGTGGTTACCATTTTGCGGAAGGAGTTGGGGTTCATGTTGAGCAAACGTTCCTGCATTTCTTTGTCTTTCATGAAGGTGTCGTTTGCGTCTTCATATATCCAGTTATCTACGGCACCTGATGTTGCGCTCCATCCTACGGTATTTACTAACCGTTTGGATAGTTCGCGTACTCCTTCGTAACCGTGGTTTAACATTCCTTCGTACCATTTGGGGTTTAGTAATTTGGTACGTGCGTCTAATCTTACGGTTTCGGATAAGCTGCGAACTTGTGCGTTTGCGGTGGTGGTATCTGCCATGTATGATGTTGGCTTTTTACCATCTGCACGCAAAGAAGCGACAACTTTGGTTGGGTCGGAGTCGTAGTAGTGGGATACGTCGGTTACAGAAATTTCCGATGAGTCAAGGTTTTGGAATGTTACCGAAGCTGTTTTGAGGCTTTGCTCAAATATCTTTCTGGAGTTTTCCATCATACCTGGGTTGTCTGCACTAAAGGCAAAAGATTTGCGGTTGAGGTACATTTCCTGTAACTCAGCTTCGCTATCCCATGAACTATTTTCTACTGCCAAGTTAATATTGGACGAGTAGGAACCGGAAGCGTTGGAGAATACGCGCGTAGCTGCTTGACGCAGGTTAATGCCCATTTCTTCAGCTTGCGCTATCGCGTGTTTGCGAATGAAGTTCATCTCCAAAGGTTCGTCTGCTTCTGCTGCCATCTTTACAGCTTGGTCAAGCAGGTTCATTTGGTTAATAAACAGGTCGCGGAATACACCCGAACAGTTGATTACTACGTCGATACGTGGGCGCCCTAATTCAGTTAGAGGTATTAATTCCAACTTGTTAACGCGACCGAGTGCATCAGGAACGGGACGTACACCAACCATCCACATGATTTGTGCTAGTGATTCCCCGTAGGTTTTGATGTTATCTGTTCCCCAGAGTACGCAGGCGATGGTTTCGGGTAGTTGTCCATCGTTTTCTGCCATGTTGCGCGCGAGCAGTCTATCAACAACGATTTTTGCTGATTGTACTGCGGCTTGGGTAGGTATTGACTGCGGGTCAAGGGCGTGAATGTTTTTACCAGTAGGTAATACATCCGGGTTACGAATGGGGTCGCCACCTGGTCCAGGTAGAATATACTCACCTTCTAAACCGCGTAATAATCCTGCAAGTTCTTTATCTGCACAAACTTGTTCGAGGCAAAATTCCAAGTATTCAAATAACTTCTTGATGGCATCGGTATCTACGTTGGTGTAACCACAGTTATGCAATGCTTCTACCCACGGTTCTTTTTTGCCCATGTTGAAGAAGTTGAGTTTGGAAATTAATGATACTCTTCCTTCGGCATCGGTTTGGGCTTTTACAAGTGCAGAAACTGCCGCGCGTGTTGCTAAGGTGATGTTTTGTAATAACTCAACATCTTTGAGAATACCTTTATCGCTGTTTCGATAAATTTCTTCCAAGTCGCGATATATGCTGTTGGCAATGATGCGCGGTAAACCAAGAAGTTCTTCTTCTGCACGGTCTAAACTAGCAATGTTTACAAGTGTTGCTATTGCTTCTTCTGCACTTGGAGGTTTACCAATTACATGCAATCCACAAGGTAATAAGCGTGATTCGATTTCCATCAACTTGCGGTAAACAATGCCTACTATATTATCCCGCTCATTTTGGGACATATCTTTAGCATCGGTTTCTGGCAACTCAATATCTTTATCCAAGTTCACCATCCGGCATTTATCCATGATGGTGTTAACAATGGGGATACCGCGACCACCATCTTTTAAAGTTTGGTACGAAGCGATTAATTCACTGAGTTCTTTTAAACCTTTGTACAAACCAGCGTTTTCAGCAGGTGGAGTTAGGTAAGAAATTGTTTCGGCATAACCGCGACGTTTGGCAATTGTGGCTTCGCTAGGATTATTAGCTGCGTAGTAATACAGGTTGGGGATGTTACCAATTAAATTATCTGGGTAACAGTCACCTGACATACCCATTTGCTTTCCGGGCATGAATTCTAACGAACCGTGAGTCCCAAAGTGAAGTACTGCATCGGCGCCCCAAACCTGTTCTAAATAGGTGTAATATGCGGCAAAACCGTGGTGTGGACTAGCAGAACGCGAGAACAACAACCGCATTGGGTCACCCTCGTAACCAAATGTTGGCTGTACACCAATAAATACATTACCAAAGTGCTTACCGTAAACGAGTAAATTTTGACCGTCGCTGTTGAGGTGTCCAGGTGGTGGTCCCCAGTTTTCTTCCAAGCGTTGCGAGTAAGGTGTTAATTTCTCGTATTCAGGAACAGACATCCGATACGCAACGTTTAGCTCAGGACTGCTGTACTGTGCTTGTACGTCGTGAATAACTGCTTCTAACAAAGCTTTGGGGTCTTCGGGTAAGTCTTGCACGTCGTACCCGTTATCACGAAGTGCTTTCATTACCTCATATATAGAACCAAACACATCAAGGTAAGCGGCAGTACCAACGTTACCTTTATCTGGTGGGAAACTAAATACAGTAATGGCAACTTTCTTGGTTAACTTCGGCTTTCTACGCAGGTTAGCCCATTTCATGGCCCTTCCAGCTATTGCTTCGATTCTGTCTTGCAGCGCTATCGCTTTACCTGTTGTACCATCACGTCCCGACATAATAATCGGTTCAATGGCGCCATCAAGTTCGGGGATCGCAATTTGCAGTGCTACTTGAATAGGGTGTAATCCTAAATCGCTATCTAACCATTCTTCGGTAGTTTGAAATACCAAAGGTAACGCTACCATATACGGACGATTTAAACGCTTCAGCGAGTCAATCGCTTTTGGATGGTCTTGTCTAGCGGGTCCACCAACAAGCGCAAATCCTGTCAAAGAAATTATTGCGTCTACGTGTACCTGCTTAGATGTAGGTTCGTAGAAGTAAGCATCAACTGGCTTAGAAAAGTCTAAACCACCAGCAAATACAGGTATAACCCTGGCGCCGAGTGATTCTAACTCCTGTACCATTGCCACATAGTGAGCATCATCCCCTGTAACAAGGTGGGTACGCTGTAAAACTAAACCAACGCAAGGCGCCAGTGGGTCTTTTAAATCTTTGGAAATATCTTTACGACTGTTATACCAGTTGAGATACTCGCGTACATCCTCATACATGTTAGGCGCCAGAGGGTGCCAAACTCCCATATCAGGATATACAACTGGTTGTTCGTATTGTAGAGACGCGAAATTTCGCGTCTCTACATTGTCTTCTTTTTTAAATACATATTTATCAACCAGCATCAGCAAAAAGTTTTCGAGGTTTTCTGGTGAACCACCCAACCAATACTGAAAACTGAGCATGAAGTTGCGCGCGTCTTGTGCTTTCTCCATAGGTAGGTACTTCAGCACGTTTGGCAGTGTCCGCAATAGCTTGAGCATCCCATCTTGGAAACCGGCGCCGGATTTTTCTTTGCGCTTTCTCATAAATTGGGCAATAGCGCTCTTTGATTGTCCCAACTGCGCCAAAGAAAAGCTACCCATCTTGTTAAGACGCATAACTTCTGGCATCGATGGGAAAACCACTGCTACATCCAACCTGTCTCGAATGGGTTGTACAGCTTCGACGACCTTCTGCGCCAAATCTTCAATGAAAATTAATGAAGCTATAAAAATATTTGCGGTTTCCAACTCCCGCTTAAAGTCCGCGTAATTTTCTGCGTCGCGGAGTTCTTCAATCAAGTATCCGCTTATCTCAATCGCTAAATTCGGGTTGTTTGCGTTGATTTCCCGAACAGCCTGTGATAAAGCACTTTGATACTGAGACTCTAGCACGACATAGACCACCTTGAGTAAATGCCGTCCCCGCAAGTCATCGGGTGCAATATGACGAATGGTGGACTTGACGTGTGTGAACATGCTAATGAAGCTCCTAAGATATGCGTGTTCTCTTTTTGAATTTACCTATGGTTTGCATAAGCAAAGCCAAGGCTCTTTAAGGTTCGGCAATTTTGAGGCACTATTGAAATTTTTATCAGATTTGGCGCCTCAAAAGCTCAATTTGTCGTCTGTTTGACACAAAACGATATAAAAACTGAGACTTTTCGTTACAAAAATTCAGATTATCAAAAAGTAAACACTCACACAAATATTAAATTTTCTTTGCATTCATAAATATTTATATAGCCATATAAATATATGTGTAGCACAGGCATCTTGCCTGTGCAGTAGTTAATGTAATTCTCTTTACCACAGAGACGCAGAGGACACAGAGGCATAAGTTAAAGGGAAATCTACTACTATTTTTACAGGAGACAAGATTCGGTTAGACGAAGCGAAGTCAAAATCGTAACTTTGTTTAAAGCCGAAATGTCGCTTCTAAACTAACTGCATAATAAAAATTTGGACGAGGTTTAGGCGCTGTTACCTAAAATAAACAATTTAATGCTGCTTATTTTTCAATTGAATCCGAGCTTTGCATTGATTGCTGGTATAATACTTTGCAACTAATTAACAAAGCCAAAATAAAAGATATAATGCATGTTATTAGCCGTAAAAAGTTACGAGAATTTAGTGAAATACATGGAGATTGTGATGAGGCACTCAAGGACTGGTATAAAGTTTCTTCTGACGCAAGCTGGTTAATTAGTCTAACCCAACATTATTATAGTTTTTGATAAACGAATTGGTTACTTTTATCTAGCTAGTGTTGGTTTGTGGTTTAAACTATCCATAATTCCATCGTGGAATTTGTTGACTGAAGATAAAATGCCATTTTCTGGGTCGTTAAGTAACGAGTCTTTCACTTCACCCAAATATTTGTCGAGGTTTTCTCTTAAAATTGGTCTTTCCACTTTAACGGTATGATGATCCCAAATGTCCCATGCTAAAACACCTAAACACACCCTTACCATTTTTTCCCAACTTTTCGGCTATTTCCATAGGACTGAAACCACAAAGCAATCCCCGTAAGTGAAGCTTTTCCACTGGTGTCAAACGTTTTCCTTTTGCAGAAGCTAGATCTTCATACAGCGTTTCCAAATCCCACTGGTTGACAGCTTGCCTAAACTGTTCGTCAATCGATGCCATAGTTGGATTTTGAGGAGTTTATAAAATTTTCATCAAGGTAATCCTAGCATGATATTTGATTATTGCTAGAAATACTGGGAAATAATTATAAAACAAACAAATCAGAGTCAACTTTGAAAAAATCTCCTAATGCTTTAGCTTCAGCTTTGCTAATTTCGCGTTTACCATTGACGATTTCTGAAACTGTTTCATTATAACCAATTACTCCGACTAAATCTGACTCTTTTATATCTTTCTGTTCCATTAAAAAAAGTAACATGGAATGAGGCGTAGACGATTGACCTGGAGCATAATATTCTTGCTCAAATTTTTCTATTAAAGTAATTAGCAAATCAAAAAGTTCATCTTCTTCAGGAGTCAAGTTACGTCGATGCATAAGTTCTTCGACTACTGCTAAAGCTTTTTCATTTTCTTCCTCATTTCTAATTAGCCTTGGCTGATACTTCGTTAAAAGCTCTTTGTATTTATCTGAATTAAAAGTAAGGGTCATTTTTCCAGTCCTCCTTATCATATTCAGCGTGAGTCATAATAGACTTTATGTAAATCAATTGCTTTTTGTAATTTATATCCACAACTAGTCTGTATTTATTACCTTTAATATTAAACACAGTAAAATTTCCTACTGCTTCAGCTTTTATAAATAGAGACTGTACATCAATTAAATTACGCCACTCTGCTTTGCTTGCAGCCTTGTACCAGTCGTCAAGAGCCTCACGACAATCAGCGTGTTTTTCACTATATTCTCTAAGGCTTTTATAGCTTATAACATGCATTCTTAATAGTCGAATTATAACCTGATTTTGATAAATTTACAATAACTTCAAAAGCTGCTATTACACCTCAGATATTATCAACTTGCCGTTCGTGGTGTTTTAGGCATAATAGCTTGCTGTTAAAAGGTTGATTTTACGTTTTTATCTCAAATCAAACTTTACCCGTGCGCTGTTCAATATCTTGTAAAGTTTGTAAAACGAGACGTTTCGCTTCTAGCTTCCAACCCCATTTCTGTAAAGCAATTGCTGCGGCGCCACCACCTATAGTAGCAATAAAATCTAGCGGTTGCATAAACGAAATACCCAGCAGTAAACCTAACCCCGCAATACCCCAAAAAGGTAAAGCCACTGTCTGACGCTGATTTAGTACTATATTACTAATTAAGTCGGTTGGCTTTTCTGCGATAAGCGCTTCTTTAATTTCTTTTTGTTCTCTCGCGGAAACAGAAAGACCTATTTTTTGGCGGAGTTTCTCAATTTTACGGGCATCAGTGCTGTACTGGGTTAGCTCATCCTCTGCCATCAAAATCAAACGTTCGTACTGTGACATAGCATTGTTATTAATCTTACTTTGTAGATTAACATTTGATGGTTAGGAACGCGCGTTCCCAGATTCTTTGAATTTCGGTGATTATTTGAGTAACAAATGTAGAGACGTTACATGTAACCCACTTTCCGCACTTCATCGTGTAATACACGTAGATTTCCAATAATTCTCTCAATTGACTCAAGTAAATCACTTAGCTCAACGATTTGCTTGCTTTTTCTTGCAACTCTCATTGCAGCATCAATAACAGCATTTTTAATATCTCGTCCACAAACATCTTCTACTTGAGCAAGTATTTCAAGAGATACATCATATGATAACGGTAGTTTGTTAGGAAGATGTCTTTTCCAAATTTCTCTTCTACAAGTAAAATCTGGCATTAAAAAATGCACATGCCGTACCCGTGTTTCAAATGCTTTATCATAATTTTCAACAAGGTTGGTAGAAAATATTACAACTCCAGAAAATCTTTCCAGACAAATCAATAATTGACTACGCATCGAGTTGATAGCTTGCTCAGAACCCTGCGTAACATTAGTAAGTCGCTTTGAAAGTAAAGAATCTGCTTCATCTATAAATAGTAAAGCATTATCTCGCTCTGCGGCTAAAAAAATTGCCTCAAGGTTTTTCGGACCTTCTCCATGATACATACTCTCAATTTGAGCGTAACTAGCAGCTAAAATTGGTCGTTGAATTTTGGAAGCTATTGCATGGGCAGATAAAGTTTTTCCAGTACCTGGTAAACCATAAAAATTTAGTGCAGTGCGTGGGAAAGGTTCTATTTGTCTTAAACCCCAATCATCAAAAACTTGAGATTCTAACTGAATTAAATCAACAGCTAGCAAAAGGTCGTCTTTGACTTGTTCGGTAATAACCAACTGTTCAAAATCAAATAATGGTTGTACTGCTTTATATTTACCAGCACGCTCTTCAACCGATAAATCATGATTTTGTTTTTGATTCTTAACCTCAGTATTTTTCGTAGAATTGTTATATTAACGATGCTTTTTTCTGGCAATAAATTTTCTACAGCAACTTTAACTGACTGATTCTTATAACCTGCATCATCAAGCCATTCGCCTATATTTCTCCAGTTTTCTATTTTCTCATCACATTTATCTAATAGGCTTTTCACATATCTATATATAGTCGCACATAGGTCAGTTTCTACACCCTTACCATTTTTCCCCAACTTTTCGGCTATTTCCGCAGGACTGAAACCGCACAACAATCCTCGCAAGTGACGCTTCTCTACTGGTGTCAAACCCTTTCCCTTTGCAGAAGCTAAATCTCCATACAGCGTTTCTAAATCCCATTGGTTAACAGCTTGCGCGAATTGTTCGTCAATCGATGCCATAGCTGGATTTTGAAGAATTGATAAAATTTCCGTCAATGTAATCCTAGCATAATATTTGATTATTGCTAGAAATACTTATGAAATGATTATAAAATAAACAAATTCTAGTCAAATTTGAAAAAATATTCTAGTGTTTTAGCTTCAGCTTTGCTAATTTTGCGTTTACCATTGACAACTTCGGAAAAAATTTATTCAGAACCAATTACTCCGACTAAATCTGATTGCTTGATATCTTTTTTTTCCATTAAAAAAGTAACATGAAATGAGGTGTAGACGATTGGACTGGAGCATAATATTCTTGCTCAAATCTATAACTAGAATTATGCGATTTACGAGGTTACTTCAATCCACGTATTTAGCTCTTAGTTCCTCAATACTAATTCCTTTGCCTTGTTTTAAACTTTGACGTGCTTGAGCAATCTCAGTATTAAAGCCTGGTTCACGCAGTAATAACTCTTCCCACCAGTCCTCAGTATAATCTAAGCCAATTAAAATACCTACTGGTTGTCCGTCACGAGTAATAATGACACTTTCTGTTTCTGCTACTTGTAAATATCCTGGCAGATCATTTTTGATCTCATCAATAGGTACTTGTCTCATTCTTCCCTCCTACCAAATTCGGCTAACCACTTCATAGCTTCAGATTTTTCCCGGATGCGGAGAATTTCTACAACTCCTCCATCATCAGTGTAGCTCACATCGTAAAATGTCCGCAGGTCATCAATTCGTAACCGATATTGAGGATGCTGCATCTCCCGAAGACGCTTAATACGACTTTTACTCGTTTTTTCTGGTTCATATCTCAGAAAAGTCTCAATTGCATCTAAAGCTTTTGCTCTATCGCTTGCTTGAAGCGTAGCAATGTCGTTTTCAGCTTCAGGCGAAAAAATAATTTCGTATCTCACGATTGAATATAATTTTGCTAAAAACTTACATGTGTTGTTAAATACAGTTTGCGATTATATCAAGTGCGTTTGTCATTTACTATAGTCTTTGTATAAGATGTTACTTAAAATAAAATTTATAGAGAGTTTTTTGAGAGTGAAATTTTTTGGCGCCTTAAACAAGCTTATTGTAGATTGTTATTCTTAGTGAGAAACCCGGTTTCTGTTGGTAAAATATCGAGATTGTTGTGCTTAGTGTCAAAGAAACCGGGTTTCTTGGGATGGTTGAAACAAAATGTGTGATATATACCTCTTGATTGTTAAGACATAATTCTCGATTATTTACTAATGACTCCAGTAGATATTTTGATTCTCTCGAATGGCCCAGGTGAGGTGACTACTTGGGTGCGTCCTGTGGTTAAGGCATTACGGCGCCTCCTCGGTGATAACCGTGAACAGGTTCGTATATCGGTGGTGCTGTCACCTTGTCCGAATGCTAGCGGTAAGGAAGTTGATATCGCGCGTTCGTATCCTGAAGTTGACCGTGTACAAGGCGCCGAGTATTTCTTTCCATTTTTGCTACGCGGTAAAACTACAGAAAATTGGGATTGGAGAAATAAGGGTGTTGTGGTTTTTTTGGGTGGGGATCAATTTTTCCCTGTTGTAATTGGTAAGAGATTAGGATATAAAACAGTTGTTTATGCTGAGTGGGACGCGCGCTGGCATAATTTAATCGATAAATTCGGTGTGATGAAACCTGAAGTGATACCTAAATCGTCAAAGTATGCGAACAAATTTACTGTAGTTGGCGATTTAATGGCGGAAGCAGGTGCATTAAATAATGATAATCAAATTCAAAATAATACTGATTCTTTAATTATTGGGATTCTTCCTGGTTCTAAAGCTGCGAAGTTGGCACAGGGTGTACCTTTAATACTGGCAATTGCTGAATATGTTTATGCGCGAAAACCGGAGATTAAATTTGTAATTCCTGTGGCTCCGACTTTAGATTTACAAACTTTGGCTTGTTTTGCTGACCCAACACAAAACAAGATTGCTGAATATTTTGACTTTAAAGGCGCCTCTCTAGTTACAACTTCATCTGAACGTTCGATTTTAAAAACAGCGAAAGGATTATGTGTTGAACTATACAAGCAACATCCCGCTTATGATTTGCTGGCGCAGTGTAGCATTTGTTTAACTACAGTAGGTGCCAATACAGCAGAACTTGGTTCGCTAGCTGTGCCGATGATTGTTTTATTACCTACTCAGCAACTTGATGCAATGCGTTCGTGGGATGGTTTGCTGGGTATACTCGCTAATTTGCCAGGTGTTGGCTCAAGTTTTGCCAAGTTAATTAATTGGTGGTTTTTGCGGAAAAAGGGTTTACTCGCATGGCCTAATATTTGGGCAAAACAAGAAATTGTCCCCGAATTAGTCGGGAAACTTCAGCCGCAAGATGTGGCAAATATGGTTTTAGACTATTTAGATAACCCTGATAAATTAGAAGAAGTCAGAAACAAACTGCGAAACGCGCGCGGTCAAGCGGGTGCTGCTGAGAAATTAGCAAGTATCGTGCAGGAGGAAATTAACTCCTAACTCTTAACTCAGCACTCAGCACTCAGCACTCAGCACTCAGCACTCAGCACTCAGCACTCAGCACTCAGCAC